>JAVBXV010000330.1 GCA_030824405.1 Anaerolineales bacterium
GCTGGCTGCGGGGGCGGCGGGCGTGGTTGGTATGGTTGCTGCGGGTGCAGCCGCTTGAACTTTTTCGAGATACCAGGCGGCGGCATAACCTTCGCGGCCTTTTTCGTCACGGACGCGCACCCATTGATTGACTGCGCCAACTTTTGCGGCGCCGTCTGATTCAACGAGGGTTAATACTGTGCCTGCTGGAACAGATGCGACGATGTTGCTTGTGCTGGAGGTATCCACACTGGAGCGGAAGTTCAATCCCCAGGTGACATCTGCTTTGACGCGGGCGCTGCCTGTCGAAACAGGAACAGTTATCGGCGGGGTTTGAGGCGTGCTGGTTGTCGTCGAAGAGGATGAAGGTTGTGAAATCCCGCCGCTGGCGCTGAAGCATTCGTAGATGATCACATGCATGATCGATCGTTTGAGCGGGTTGCCCTGGCTGTAGCGCGGCATGAGATAGGTTTTTTTGTTTACGTCTGTTTGGTAGGGCCAGGGGTCGAGCATGAGGTAGTCGTTGCCTTCTCTGGCGTAGAGGACAACCCAATGGGTGAGCAGACCCGTGGCGGGTGTGCTGTCGACCATGACGATGACAGGCTGGCCTGCCGCGATGGATGCGTCAATTTGTGCGAGCGGTGCATCTGTGCTGATGCAGGAGATATTACTTTTTACAGAAATCTGTGGATAGAGCTGGCTGACCGCGCCCCAGCGAATGCCTGCGCTGGCGAAGCCGCCCACGTTCTTAAGTTTTTGGTTGAGGGTCTTGGGAGTTTCTTTGTAGCCGTGACCGCTGAGGAGCATGGAGACGCTGGTGAGCGCACAGCCCACGTAGCCAATGGTGTCGCCAGCGTCGCCGAAGCCGAGGATATCCTGCTTCCATTGAGGGTCTTGCTGTGAATAGTAAACAAGCTGGAATGTCATGCGGGCCTCTTCTATTGATAATTTGTTAAAGATGATTTTTTATTATACTCGTGGAGATGTGTTTACTTTTCTTTTTTATGATTTGGAGGCAGGTTGTTGCGCTTCATTTTGTCGGCGTACATTTCTGCATCCGCTTCCTTGAAGAGTTCAGATAGGGACATTTTTCCAATTGCGGTTTTTGCGCCCAAAGACAGGCTGAGCGGCGGGGCGTCGTATAGGCTGTTGTGATGATGCACTACATGCCGCACCCGTTGCAGGGCTTGCTTCGCTTCCACCTCACCTGTGTTTGGCATGAGAATGGCGAATTCATCTCCGCCGATACGCGCTACGATATCTTCGGCGCGGAAGGCCGTTGTGAGCACTTTGGCAACATTTTTGAGCATGATATCGCCAGTGGCATGTCCGAGATTGTCGTTGATGCTTTTCATGTGATCTATATCTGCCATCACGATACTGATGGGATATTGACGACCGCGTTCAAGACGTGCCATGTTTTCATCGAAATAGCCGCGATTGTACAGGCCTGTTAATCCATCATGCGTGCTGAGATAGGTTAGTTTTTCCTCTGCGTGTTTGCGCTCGGTGATATCGCGGATCACGCTTACCACTCCAGTGCGCACGCCCTCATCATTCATGATTCCAGTTTCGATCACTTCCGCAGGGAAGATGGTCCCATCCTTGCGGCGCAGTTCAACTTCGGTATGATACGCGCTGTGTGCATCGAGAGCAGAAATAAGTTTCTGTGGATATTGTTCATAATCTGTGTGGTTTGCATACATGAATTTAGTATCATGGCCGATAATTTCATATTCACGATAGCCGAATATCCGCTTGGCAGCAGGGTTGCAGGCCACCACTTTTCGATCTTTCCCCATGATCACAAAGACAGCCTGATCGAGGCTTGCAAAGGTTTTCTCCAGAAGAACTTTGGTCTCGCGTAATTCCCGTTCTCCTTGTTTGCGTTCAGTGATATCTCTTGCCACCCACAGGACGTTATTGTTTGGCATGGGAGAGATGCTGGCTTCAAAACAGAGACGCTGTGTATTGATGACAAGTTCATATTCGATCTGAATGGGCTGATTGGTTTCCAACACGTTTTGGATCGTGTTGAGAAAAGACGCAGCCTGCTCGGCCTCAAATATCTCATCCAGTCGCTTGCCAAGCATCTCATGCATTGATTTGTAAAGCAGGCCCTGGTTGGTCGGTGCGATCCTGCGATAGACGCCGTCCTTATCCAGCACCATGACCGCATCACGGATCGAAGCAAATAATACGCGCAGCTCAGCCTCAGAAGAGGCCAATGCTTCCTGCGCCCGCTTGCGTTCAGTGATATCCGTGTTGATCGCGATGCCGCCAATGATGGTGCCGTGCGCGTCACGAATGCTGGCCACGCTGGTTTGCGCGTAAAAGACGGTGCCATCCCTGCGTTGCTGTGTCACTTCGCCGCGCCAGATGCCGTTGGAAAACAGGTGTTTCTGTGCGTCATTGGGAGTGAGCCCGATGAATTTTGTGCCGCAGATCTCATCAATGTGTTTTCCCAGCACTTCATGTTCGGCCCAGCCATACATGACCTCAGCCGCATGGTTCCAACTGCGAATTTGTAATTCACTGTCTGTGGAAATAACAGCATCAGACATGTTCGCAAGCACTGTGGCCTGATAGGCAAACTGCGCTTCCAACTGTCCTCTGGCGGTAATATCCTGCATCACAACGCGGCGGGTTTTTCCATCTGCTGCGAGAATGGCTTCGAGCAATGCGTAGAAGGGTTTGTCCCCATCCCGAAAGAGAGAGATCTTGCAGATCTCTCTGGTGTTGTCTTTGAATTCGTTCTTCAAAAAATCATTGAATGTGATCTGAAATTCAGGGGTGACAAAGGTCGAAAAGGAAAGACCTATCATTTGATCGCGTTCCACATTCAACAGATGTGCGCTGGCTAAATTGGCCTGACGAATGATCCCCTCGTCATCCAGCGTAAAATAACCCACTGGGGCGTGGTCAAAAAGATCGATATATTGTTCCAACGCATCTTCTGGTGAAGATGGATTTCCTGTAATTTTTTTCCTGTCAGCTTTTGTTTTGGACAGGCCGCGGAGTTGTGACCCTGATACCCTTTTCACAATTTACTCTCCCATACATTATGAAATCCACCCTGTTCAGTCCTAATCAATTATATCAGGCTGCAATTGCAAAAAGACACTTGAGATAGGCGCCTTCTTTGAAGCTGATCGGATGATCGATGGCGTGAGCCGTTAGTTCAATTTCGCGGAGGAAACGCCCCGCTTCATTTGCCGACCGATGAACTGCGTTGAAAAAACTATCGGCATCCACGCGGCTGGAGCAGGATGCCTGCACCAGAACGCCGCCTGGTTTCAATACCGCCAGCCCAAGAATGGTCAGGCGGCGGTACGCGGACAGTGCCGCTTCAACCTGAGCCTGATTCTGTGCAAACATGGGCGGGTCGAGAATGACCACGTCAAAGCGGCGATTATTTTCCTTCATCTCCGCGAGGACTTCGAACGCATCTCTATCTATGGTTTCAAAAGCCGCGGCGCGCACGTTGGGAAGATGCTGGTTGTGGACAATGTTGCGCAGTGTGGCTTCTGTGGCGGGCGTGCTAAAGTCTACACTGACAACTTCTTTTGCGCCGCCATCAGCTGCGTAGAGTGAGAATCCGCCTGTGTATGAAAACACGTTCAAGACAGATTTCCCTTTGGACAGATTTTTCACGCGGGCGCGGTTCTCGCGCTGGTCGAGGAAGAAGCCCGTCTTTTGCCCGTTGATGGGGTCACACTCAAAGGTGAGTCCATTTTCTTTGAACAGAAGCAGGCCTTCGGGAGTCTGACCCGCGATCGTCATCCCATCTGACAAGCCGTGTAAATATTTCGTCTGCTTGGTAAGCGAGCGGCTGAGTCTTAAGATCAATCGTTCAAAAGGGTGTACCTGTGCCAGCGCGGAGCAGATCACTTTCAAATGCGGAACCCAGGCGGGCGTGTACAGTTTGATGACGAAGGTTTCGGCGTAGCGGTCGATGATCAACCCAGGCAGTCCATCGTTCTCGCCGTGGACCAAACGATAGCCGTTCGTGTCTTGTTGTTGCAGCGACGCGCGCAAGGCTGCTGCTGTTTTTATTTTTTCCTGAAACCAATTCTGGTCGATGGGCGCGGGCTTGCCTTTTTGTAAAATGCGCACGCGGATCGGGGAAGTGGGATCGTATAAACCAATGGCAAGGAATTTGCGTTTTGAATCAAAGATGACCGCCAGATCTCCTGGCACACCGCTGTGACTTTGCTCGATGATGGATTGATCGAAGACCCAGGGATGTGCCTGTCGAATGGCGCGTTCGGCGGGCGCAACAACACGCAGTGCAATGCGCTGCGCTGATGGAGTGGGAAGGTTGGAAAGTGCAGGGATGAAGTCTGTCATTTTGTAATGTTTATATCACTATACAATAAAATTGGATGGGTGGGTGAAAAAATAGATCCACATCCTGTAGATGTGGATCTATTTTGATTAAAATTACGCGGTGATATGCCGTACTTCTCCTTTGACTGCGATGCTTTCCCCAATTTTCGGCGTGTATGTTACTGATAAACGCGAGGGCACGCCCATGTCTTCACCCTGCAGGATCGTGAACGATTTTGAACCCCGCCAGTTGATATCGCGCAGATAGCCCGCGAGCGCCGCCGCAGCCGCGCCTGTGGCTGGGTCTTCGTAGACGCCGCCCGATGCGAATGCGTTGCGTGCATGAAAGACTTCATTTGATTCCTGCCACAACAAACTGATCGTAACCAGTTCCTTTTCTGCCATCAGTTCCTGCACTGTGTTAAATTCATAGCGCATGTCTGCAAGTGTTTTGCGGTCTGCGACTACAAAGATAAAATGCTTCGCGCCTGCAAATGCAAAATGGATCGGGAAGTTTGGGTTGAGTTGCTCACGGCTCAAGTTGAAGGCCGCGAGGACTTTATCCACATATTGTTTGGGCGCATCTTCAGACCAGGTTTCAGGCGATTGCAAAGTAGACCCAAATGCGCCGTCTGCTGTTTTTTCTGCGTGCACACTGATCTCGCTTTGATTCAAATATAACTTGTAGGTTCCTTGGCCAAAGCGTTCGCCCAATGCCGCGCCGAGTGCAATGGTGGCATGTCCGCAAAATGGGACTTCCATCTCAGGCGCAAAATAACGGACTCTCCAGCCGTCGTCCTGTTTTACGAGAAAAGCGGTTTCTGAATAACCAACTTCCGCGGCGATCTTGAGCATCTCTTCTGCGGAGGGCATCTCGTCATAAAATGCCACGCCAGCAGGGTTGCCGCCCTGTCCGTTCTGTGAAAATGCTGCCAACTTTAATATGTTCATGTTTTATCCTCTAAAATGTTTGGTTTGTTGCCGCCAGCGGCTCAAGCGAAAGAATGATATGAGCAGGCGGGTATTGAATATAGAACACGCGATATTGAGCATTGTCTTGAAGAATATCAAACTGATCCTGACTCTGCAATTGAAATTTGATATTTCCGATCATGACGTAATAAGCGGTCCAGCGGCCATAATTTAATTTTTTGGTGGATCGGTTCGCTGTCCCTGTGATGGTGCTGATCTGTCTTTCACGCAACTGTCGGCTTTTTGAAAATCCCAGCATGATAAAGAAAGCGAATATACCAACGAAGAGTGCGGCGGCAAAGATCAAATATGGTAACGCTTGTCCAAATCCATTTTCAGGGCGCATGGCATACCCGATTCCAAAATACAGAAGGACAGTTCCAACGCAGGCAACTACTGCAAGGCGCGTGCTGACCGCTGCGATCTTGATATAAGAAGTGACCAATTTCTGTTGACGCGGGGTGAGCTTGTTTTCCCGATTCGCCAGCAGGTCATCTTGAGTAAACCCGAATGAATCCATCTCAAAATTTTATCATGCAGTAATTGAAATAAAAAAGCCGCGTCCAAAAGGACGCGGCCTGTTCTTTATTCTCTTGCTTATTCCAAATTACCTGTCACCATGGCCAGTTTGATCTCGCCGATGGCGCGAGTGATCTGAATATCACGCGGGCAGGCTTCGGTGCAGTTGTAAGCGGTGTGGCAGCGCACCGACCCGTTGGTTTCGCTGATCACTTGCAGGCGTTGATCGGCACCTTCGTCGCGGCTGTCAAAGATAAAGCGGTGAGCCGTTACCAGTGCGGCAGGACCGTAGTATTCATCGTTTGCCCAGAACGATGGGCAGGATGTGGTGCAGGCCGCGCACAAAATACACTTGGTCGATTCGTCGAAGCGGGCGCGCTGCTCGGGGCTTTGCAAACGCTCGCGTCCATCCGCAGGGACGGGGTTGTCGTTGATCAAATAGGGAAGCATCTTCTTGTAGTTGTCGAAGAACGGACCCATATCCACGATCAGATCTTTGGCGACCTTCAAGCCGAGCAAAGGTTCCACGGTGATGTTCGCGCCCACATCGCGCACCAGGGTTTTGCAGGCCAGCATGTTGCGACCGTTGATGCGCATGGCATCCGAACCACACACGCCGTGCGCGCATGAACGGCGGAACGAAAGCGATCCATCCGTTTTGCCTTTGATGAATTCAAGTACATCCAGCACGCGGTCGTTTTCATCGGCTTCTATTTTATAGGTCACATAGTTGCCGCGCTGGTCTTTCTCTGGGTTGTAGCGGAAAATCTTTACAGTAATTTCCATGTTCGCCTCTATTAATAAACTCTGGCCTTCGGCTGATGTTTCGTGATCACAACAGGCTTGTAGTTGATCTCAAGCTTGCCGTTCTTCTTTGCGATCAAGGTGTGCTTCAACCAGTTCTTGTCATCGCGGTCGGGGTAATCCTCACGCGAATGTCCGCCGCGGCTTTCCTTGCGGTTCAATGCGCTGGCCGCAACCACTTCCGCGATCTCAAGCATGTTGCCGAGTTCCCAGGCATTCAACAGTTCGGTGTTGAATATCTTGCCAGTATCCGCAACCTTCACGTCCTTGAAACGCTGCTGCATTTCGCGAACTTTTTCGAGCGCAGACTGCATGTCTTTTTCATTTCGGTAAATGCCGACTTCTGCGAACATGACGTTCTTCATCTCGTTGGCGAGATCATACGCGTTGACTTTTCCTGACGCAGTGCGCAGCGCTTCAAACTCAGCCATTGTGGCTGCTTCAGCGTTCTCGGGCATTTTCTGGTACTCGGCAGACTTTGCATATTCAGCAGCACGCAGCCCCGCATGCTTACCAAACACGACGAGGTCGAGCAATGAATTCGTACCCAATCGGTTCGCACCGTGGACAGATACACAGGCACATTCGCCTGCCGCAAACAAACCAGGGACGGTGGTGCCTTTATCGTCAACAACCACTTCGCCGTATTTGTTGGTGGGAATGCCGCCCATTGCATAATGAGCAGTGGGTTGGGTCGGCATCATCTGAGTCACTGGGTCCACGCCGAGGTAGACGCGGCAGAAATCCACAATGTCTGGGATCTTCTGCATGATGGTGTCACCTGTGATGTTGATCGGGGAACCATCAGGATTGGTGCGGCCGTCTTCTTTTGCAAACTTGTTGACGGTCTCAGGGCGGATATCCAGATATACATAGTTGCCGCCGTTGATGCCGCGGCCTTCTTTAATTTCGGTGTAGATCGCGCGCGAAACAACGTCACGCGAAGCGAGGTCTTTTACGGTGGGGGCATACTTCGGCATAAAGCGTTCGCCTTTGCCGTTGATCAATACCGCACCTTCTCCACGCGCGCCTTCTGTAATGAGGATGCCGAGCTTGTAAATACCTGTTGGGTGGAATTGGAAGAATTCCATATCTTCAAGTGGAATGCCCTTGCGAAGCAGCATGGATGCGCCGTCGCCTGTGTAGGCATACGCGTTGGATGTGACTTCGAAGATACGTCCATAGCCGCCTGTGGCGAAGATGACAGACTTGGCATGGAAGGTGTGTAATTCGCCCGTCGACAATTCAATGGCGATCACGCCCGTGGCTTTGCCGTCAACCATGATGAAATCGATGGCTTGAAATTCGTCAAAGAAGTTGACGTTGTTCTTGATGCACTGTTGATACAACGTTTGCAGGATCATGTGGCCCGTGCGGTCTGCGGCGTGCGCAGCTCTGCGGACGGGTTTGCCAGTTTCGTTGTTGGTGTGCCCGCCAAACGGTCGCTGTGAGATGCGCCCTTCGGGGGTTCGGTCAAATGGCAGACCCATGTGTTCCAACTCAAGCACGGCATCGATCGCTTCATTGGTCATGAATTCGATCGCGTCTTGATCGCCAAGATAATCGGAACCTTTGACGGTGTCGTACATGTGCCATTCGGGTTTGTCTTCTTCGTAATTGCCCAACGCGGCAGAGATGCCGCCCTGTGCTGCGCCCGTGTGCGAGCGTGTGGGGTATAACTTGCTGATGACCGCTGTCTTTGCAGTGCGGGAGGCGTATAACCCAGCCATGAGTCCCGCGCCGCCTGCGCCAACCACGATCACTTCAAATTGATGAGTGTTCTTCATTGATTCAACCTATGCAGTCCAGATGAGATACAAGCCGAGGGGCATGACGACGAAAAAGCCAAGCATGTTCAAAATGCGGATCCACTTTCGTTCTGATTCTTTGCCGAAATAATCGTCCAGCACAACGATAACGCCGTGTACACCATGGGAGGATGCGGTCAGGAACATGCCGCTCGCGACCAATCTCCACAACATGCTGCCGAATGGACTAATGTCTGGGACGTTGGAATATTCCACATGCCCCACGTTGGAGACGAGTGCCCAACGCAGTACTTCCACAAAGGTCATGCTGTGTTGCGCGCCCATGATGAGTGCGCCAACCACACCCGTAAGGATGAAGCCGTACATGGCCAGAGCGGTAAGGCGTGTGAACGCCCACATGAAAGTTTCAAAGCTCATGCCGCGTTTTGAAAGGGGGAGAGTTCGTGCTTTGGTTTGGGTCATCCGAGCCTCGCAATTGCGGTGGTGATCACGCTGACCGCGGCAAAACTAAATAGAATGGCAAAGATCACCCATTCGATCATGATTGCCTGGCGGTGATACTGGATCAGTTTTTTGGGAAACAGGTCAAGGATCGTGATGCGCAGTCCGTTTAGTGCATGGAACAATACGCAGAAAAGAATGAAGATCTGGAACGGCGGGCTCATGTAGATATCGTTGATGAAATCACCGATGGCCCAGCCTTTGCCTTCCACAAATGTGGAAAGGATATGAATTGTAATGAAAATTGCCATCCCCATGCCGCCAATGCGATGCAAAATAAAGGTCAAGAACGGACCCTGTCCCTTGTATCGCAGAGCCGTAGAAAGGCTAACATCCCTTTTCAGGCCCATTGAAACCTCCAAAGTGAAATTTTGTTTGTACTTTCAGGTGCAAGTGCTATTTTACCCTTCTCAGAGATGAAATGCCAGTTTTGACGTCGAATAAAGAAATGAGCGCCTTTTGGCGCTCATTTCTTTATTTACTTTTCACGATCCTACTTGACAGTTCTTGGTGGCGGAGCGAACTCTTCAATCGCCTTGACCACATCTGCCAGCGGACTGACCTTTGCGAGCGAGGATTTTCTCTTGCGAATGCCAATGCCATCCAGCACGAGGGTTCGCTTGAGCAATTGGATCGCGAAGGCAGGGTCCACGCCTTTGGGACAGGCTTGTGAACACGCGCCCGCCAAGTGACATTGATACGGTCCGTGGAAAATATCGATGGATTCGAGGCGTTCGTGCAAACCGCAGTCGCGATTATCGGCAGTGTAGCGATAGGCTTGAGCCAGGGCTTGAGGCCCAAGGAAGAGCGGATCAGTTGCAACGGTCGGGCAGGCCGCGAGGCACAGTCCGCATTTGATGCAGTGTGTAAATTGACTGATCGACTCGCGCTCGTCTGGCGTTTGTAAAAACTCGCCTGTCGGTTCGTCGATCTCTTTTGAATTGGTGTGAATGATGAACGGTTTGACGGCTGCATGCTTTTCGATCAATGGTTCCAGGTTCGGCACCAGATCTTTTACATTGTCATAATTTGGCAGCGGGGCAACGGTCACCACGTCTGTGCCGAGGTGCAGCACCTGGGTCTGGCAGGCCAGCATGGGCAGGTGGTTGATGAACATTCCACACGAACCGCAGACGCCCATGCGGCAGGACGAACGCCATGCCAGGGTTGGTTCCTGATGCGCCTTGATCTCATGCAATGCTTCCAGCACGGTCATACCGTCGTGGACATGCATTCGATATTCGTCAAAATGAGGAACCGTATCAACGTCGGGGTCATAGCGGCGGACGCGGAAGGTGATCTCTCGTGGAGTGGTAGTCTTATCGCTCATGTTCATCCTCCGATCTTGAAGCTAAATGTCCACCACGTAACGTAGGTGCCGAGTGCGAAAATGAACAGGCCAAATGAAACGATGCCAATGTCCACGATTTTTGCGAATGCAGGGGTCAACGGCAATTCGCGGATGATGCCGCGCACGCCGTACATGCCGTGATAAAGTGCCGCGGCCAGCAGCAAAATATACAACACGAGCTGCGTCACGCTCTTTCCGCGCTCGATCATGGTGTCAAAATCACGAGCCTCTTCCACGCTCATGCCATAAAAGACAGGCGCGTAATGCATGACCGCGAAGTGCATGCCAAGCAGAATGGCGATGATCGGTAGAACCAGAATATGTAAAGACCATAAACGTGTTTCGCGCATAATTTATCTCCATTTCGCATTGAGCAGAGGAAACCAGCAGACGAGCGCAGTAAAGACTGGCATCTCCACTCAGGGCGAAGAAATTTTACGGGAAGAACAAACTTGAACCGCCAAGGATGATGATCAACAAAGCCGAGCCCATGATGATAAAGGTCAATGGGCGGTGGCGTTTGATCGAACTGGAATACGGGTAGATGGGTTCCTTGGGTTTGCCAAGGAAGAATCCCAGCTCAGTCACCAACAGGCGTATACCGTTCATCGCATGGAACACCGCCATGGCAAAGAGCAGGTATTCAATGATCTTGAACGGCCACGAAGCGAAGAGCGCCATCAGTTCCTGCCAGGCTTCCACGCCGCGCATGCGGTTCGCAGTTTCAATGATGTGCAACACCATGTAGGCGATCAATCCCAAACCTGAAAGGCGATGCCCGATATATAAGTATCGTTCAAAGGTGTAGTTCCCCGCGTATACCCAGC
>JAVBXV010000328.1 GCA_030824405.1 Anaerolineales bacterium
CTGCGACTCTGCGCGTCAGGTCTTTGCCGTCAACTGGTTCTGTCAAATGGGCCTCATACGTGGCGGACAGGACCTGGGTCTGCAGAGGCGGCAGGTTGTCGTCGACCCGTTCCACTTTGAGGATCTGAATGCCCGTTGGCAGACTCTCCTTCAGACGTACAGCGATGTCATTTGGTTCCAGGTCTTCGTTCAGGCGGATGTCCATCACTTCGTCTCGTGAGGAAAAGCCCAGCGGCAAAGCGGCCGCAAAAGTGATCTTGGGTTGGGGGTGAAACCCCAATGAATAGGAAAGGGGCAGGCTCGCGCGGCGTGCGGCGCGTTCCATTAACCTATGAAGGTCAAGGTGGCCTGAATATCTGAGCGCGCCTTGTTTTGCAAATGTAACTCGTATTCTCATGAGATTATTTTGATTCTGCCGCAATGGATTTGAGCCAGCGGCGTATTTCCGCGCTCGTTCGGCGATAGGGCCTGAATGTGTGTTCAGCAATTCGATGATAAAGGTCGTGGTCAATGCACTGATCGTGCGTTAGTTTTTCGAGCGATGACATAATATTGGAATAAGCCGCCAATTCCTGCGAGACGATCTCATCCAAAGCGATATTTTTGTGCTTGTGTATCACCAGATGGTCGATCTTTTCCTTTTGATACAGCGAGGATTCGTAATCTGGATAGCCATAGGCTTTTTCGAAATCAAAAGCAGCGCTGTGAGATGTACATGGCGAATAGGATTCCCCATGCACCACTTCATTTAGCCGATCCGAAATGAATTGCTCGCGCGTCAAAATATCGGCCAGCAGGTCTTTGATCGACATGCTGCCGCCTGAAACGCCCTTCATCGTCATCTGGCGTGTAAAGCCGACTTGATTAAGAAGCAATTCGAACTTATCGCGTTCGCGCTGCAAACGCTCAAGGAATATGACTTTATTCATGAAATGATTAATCGCCTACAACGGGTAATTGAATATCGATCTTGCGCGCAGGGGTTTTCACGTCTGGGCATCTCCAGCCTTCACCTGGGTTTTCACGGCGCTGGTTGGCAAAGGTGGGCAGAATGCCGCATGCGTAACAATTCAAACGACAATCCACGCGGATCTGGCCTTCAAGAGACTGGCGGAAATCCTGAAAGAGGAAGTTCTTGCGAACTGCAGCAGTGATGTGTTCCCACGGGAAGACCTCATCTGTGCGGCGTTGACGGTGGGTATAAAAAGCGGGATCAATGCCATGTTCTTCAAAGGCGGGCATCCAGGCGTCGTGCTTTTTGGCTTCATCCCAGGCATCGAACTTCGCGCCATTCTTCCACGCGGAGTGGATCACTTCAGCCATTCTGCGGTCGCCGCGGGAGAGCCAGGCTTCGAGTAGGGTGTCTTCGGGCTTTGTCCAACTCAACTTGATGTTTTTATCTTTCATAAGCTGGCGTTTGAGCAAAGCCTGCTTCTCAAGAATATTTTCTTTTGTATCGCACGAAACCCACTGGAAGGGAGTTTGTGGTTTGGGCACAAAGGTACTCACGCCAACATTCAACTTAACTTTCCAGCCTGCGGCCTTGCGGCCTTCGTCAATCACGCGCCTGCTTAGGTCAACGATCGCTTGCACATCTTCGAGCGTTTCGCTGGGATGGCCGATCATGAAATACAACTTGATCGTTGTCCATCCGCGTGAGTAGATATCGCGGGTGGTATTGATGATGTCTTCGTCGGGAATGAATTTATTGATGATGCGGCGCATGCGTTCGCTGGCGGCTTCGGGTGCGAGTGTGAAACCACCAGAACGGTGCTGTTTCAACTTGTCCATCAAGTCTACAGAAACAGACTCGATGCGCAGGGAAGGCAATGAGATCGTGAGTTTGCGTCCTTCGAAACGTTTGCTGACGGCATCTACTAATTCACCGATATGCGTGTAATCAGAGGATGAAAGCGACATCAAGGCGAGTTCTTCAAAACCCGTGGCACGGATGGCCGCATCGGCAGCATCGACAACTTCTTGAACGCTTCTTTCCCGTACGGGACGGGTGATCATACCCGCCTGACAGAATCTACATCCACGCGTGCACCCGCGCATGATCTCCACTGAAACACGGTTGTGGACGATGTCAATATTCGGCACGATGAACTTTGTAACAGGTGGCGGCAGTTTTGCCACCATGCGTTTGGTGATGAGCTTTGGTGCTTCAGGAATGGTCGGCTGGGTGTAGGCGACGGTTCCATCTTCGCGGTAGGCGGTTTCGTAGAAACGCGGAACATACACGCCGTCGATCTGGGCGAGCGCAACCAGTAAGTCAATGCGTTTGTAATCTGGCAATGCTTTGAATTTCTGGATGGTGTTGACGATATCGTGAATGACTTCTTCGCCCTCTCCGACCGCGAACGCGTCAATGAAGGCGTGCATGGGCTCGGGGTTGGTGGCGGCATGTCCGCCTGCGATGATGATCGGGTGACTCTCGTCCCTGTCTACGGAGCGGACGGGAATGTTCGAGAGGTCGAGAATGTTGAGGGTGTTGGTGTAGAGAGTTTCGTAGGGCAGGGTAAAGCCAATTAGGTCGAAGCAGGCCAGCGGGTGGTTGGATTCGAGCGTGTAGAGCGGAATCCCGTTTTCGCGCATCAGAGCTTCCATATCCACCCAG
The DNA here is from genome assembly GCA_030824405.1 of Anaerolineales bacterium. Classification (GTDB taxonomy): domain Bacteria; phylum Chloroflexota; class Anaerolineae; order Anaerolineales; family Villigracilaceae; genus Villigracilis. The sequence continues at coordinate 2,621 of JAVBXV010000328.1, forward strand.
GGCGCGTAGGCGCGTTCGGCCAGTGAATCTTCGCGGTTGTTGACCTGATCATAAAGAATTTTCAAGCCAACATTGGAAACGCCGATATCATAAATATCGGGGAAGACAAAGGCAACCTTGGTTTGAGTTTTATCCCAATCTTTGACGGTGCTGTTGAGCTCGCCGCCAACATAACGACCAGGCTTTTGTACCTTTAAAAGAATTCGATCAAGTTTGGTTTCGATTTGTTCCGGGGTTAACATAAATGGAATTATAACAAATAACGTCCAATTAAATATTAAGGGCGGGTCAGTAAATGACCCGCCCAAATTTCAGGATTTATTTAGGCAGTTTTGCGTGCCTGCATGGATTCTCGTCCCCAGATCCAGAGGGCGCCGAGGCCGAGGAACATGATGATGAGGCCGAAGAGCCAGCCAACCAACGGCAGGGAAGTGATGAGTGCCACAATGATGACACCAAGCACGAGCGGCCAGAACTTATTTTCGACAAGCGCGGGGCTGAGGCTGTTGAAGATCATTTTGCCGCCAAGCCACGCTACGACGATCTTGGTCAGGAAAGAGGTGACAAGTACGAAGCCAACTGTGAGCGCAAAGATGGAGAGCAGGCCGATCCAGATAATGGAGCCGCTCATTCCGCCAAGTGTGAGCACACCGAAGAATATTCCGCCAACGACCATAACAACGATGATCAGCAGGATGGCGAAGAAGAAGGCGGCGTAGGCTACCAAGCCCCAACCGAGGCTGGCAACTGGTGCGGCTTTCATTTTATCGATCAATGAGTTGGTGAACTTCGGGGCAAGCCAGCCAAGCAGCAAACCAAACAGAATGAGTGTGACGATGGTGCGGAACAGATCGAGTGTCCAATTGAGCGCCATTTGTGCGGGAGTGGGCGGAACATACACATGTTCGGCATCTACAACAGGTTCGTTGCGGGTGATCTTTCCGACGACCACATTAGACGAAATTTTAATATCCGCATTTTGGGTGTAGACCAGATTTCCCTTGATGACTGCATCCTTGTCAACGCTGAAACCTGGGGTTACAGACGGAATGGAAATGGTGACATTGGGCATATACATGGAAGGGGCTGGGCCAGCGTCTGTTGCTTCGCCAACCTCGGCGGTGACATCGCCACCAAATTCGCCGCGCAATTCCATGGAGCCAGCGCCAGCAAGCACATCACCAGCCACATCACCAGCAAGCAGAGATTGGCCAGCGCCAAAGGTCAATTCGCCGCCTATTTTGCTTCCATCTTTGGTTTCGAGGCTTGCGCCGCCAGCCAACAGATCTTCTTCCAGAATGGCGGTTTGTCCAATTTGCATGGCAGCGCCTGCAATACGCACATCACCAGTGACTGTGCCATTAATAACAATACTTTGCCCCATGGCCAACAGGTCACCGTCTACGGTGCCATTGATGGTGATATTGGAGCCGCCGACGATCAAATCGCCTTTGACGGTACCTTCCAGTGTGAAGTTCTCTGCAGAAACATACAGATCATCTTCAATGACTTCATCCGCTTCAATGGTGATGTTGTTTCCAGAGCGACCATCAAAGGCCATGGCAGGCGTGGCAAATGCCAGCGTTAGAATGGCAAGCAGACTGATTATTGAAAAAATTTTGGTTACGGTTTTCATTGGATTCTCCTTAAAAAATAACTTCCCAGAAAGACATACGATGATCTTCCTGGGAGGTTGCGATTTAATGGAGATTGCTTCAAACGAGAATATTGCTAACTTATTTTTACCGCCCGAAACCTGCGGGTAATGCCTTCTTTAAGCAGGGCGGCGGCATCTGTCTTGCCTGCCTCGTTTGCCATGTCCACTGCCAACTTGCCGTCTTTGCTCCGAATTGTCAGGTCTGCGCCATTGAAAAGCAGAGAGCGGATGATTTGCATATCCCCATTTTGGGCGGCGGCATGGAGCGGTGTATAGCCTGCCTGCTCCCGTACATTTGGGTCCGCGCGGTTGTTGAGCAGCAGCATGACGATCTTTGCGTGCCCCGCAGAAACAGCAGATTGAATCGGCGCGGCGGCTAGAAAATTATTTGATGGTGAATTGATCTGCGCGCCCGCTTTGATAAGATACTCTGCGGTTTCATATTGATTGAAATAGCAAGCCAGCCCCAGCGGTTGAAAACCATCCTCCGCGTACGAGTTGACAAGGTTAGGGTCACGTGCAAGATGCAGTGTCACCTGGTTACGTCTTCCAGTGGCCGAGGCTTCAAAGATATTAAGACTCCCCGTTTTATCTGCAAGAATGTCCGCGATCTTTGGCTCCTGATGATATAAAGCCACCATGACCGGGCCAAGTCCCTTTTCCTTTTCGTAGATCAGGCCAGGATTTAAAGAAAGGAGGCGCTGCACTTCATCCAAATTGCCTTGTTTAATCGCGTTGAAGAATTCTTCTTGATGCATGTTTATGATGTCCGTTCGAAATGGAATGATGTGGTGCGATTATACAATTGTTATGACGTGCGCCTCTTTGCTAATCTGTTAACTGGTTTTGCGAAACGGAAATGACCGCCGCTGCAGCTTTAGTGCGTTTTCAACACGTGCAGGCTGGGTGCAGATCTGCCGCTGTATTGATTCAATATTTCCACGAACCATCCGCAGAATTTTATTTTTTCGTTCTTCATCATTTCCTGAATTTCTTCGATGCTGTAATAGGCCACCTCTTCGATCTCAACGGGATCGAACTTGACCTGCTCAGGATTCACCGTTCCTTCATATAAAGTGCTGATCTCGTTGTCGTTGAGACCGTAGTTCATTTTGAAAGTGACAAGCGGTTTGATCTCAACGCCTTCCACGCCCATCTCTTCCTTCATGCCGCGCATCGCCGCATCGAGATAACTTTCCCCCGCTTTGACATGCTCTGACACCGAACAATCCAGCGCGGATGGAGATGCGGCACGGTCTGCACTTCTTTTTTGCACCAGCATTTTTCCGTCGCTTGTAAACAGGAACACATGTGCGCCGCGGTGCTGTAAGCCAAGCTCGTGAACCGTTGATCTCATCTCTTGCCCGATGACAACATCTTCGTCATTCACGATATCTAATAATTCATCAGCCATAATTTATCTCCTGTCAAAAATCAAAGGTCAAAAGTCGAATGTCGCTGACTTTTGACCTTTGATGATTTCTTGCTGTTTTTATTCGACCTATCCGAACAACTCCATCAACTGCTTCACATGCACAACACCATCGAAGCCCTTGATGTCACCTTTGCGGAGTTCAGCTTTTTCGCCATCGGCATCACCCAAGCACGAAACGATCACATCACCCGCGCTGACATCTTCTTTTTCAGTGTAGTGATTGGTGGTCACGATCACATTTGCACCTGCGGCTTTTCCTGCAGCGAGCCCGTTCTTGGAATCTTCAACCACGATCACTTCATCAGGAGATAACCCAAGTTTGGAGAGCGCGAGGTTGTAAATTGCGGGATCTGGTTTCTTTTTCTCAACTACATCACCAGCCAGCACAACTTCAAATTTGATATCTGCAAGCGGACCTTCGCTGATCGCTTTCGCCGCCTGCTCATTGGATGTAGTGCAGATGGCAAGTTTGAGACCCGCATCCATCGCTTCTTTCATAAACCGATGAATGCCCGGGCGCAAAGGGAGTTTGCCCGTCTCGATCAGTTCCACGAACAAAGCCGTCTTGCGCTTGTGCATTTCCTTAACGAGACTATCGATCTCTTCCTCGGTCAACGGCTTGGAGAACCCTTTGGTCTTCCAGTGATGCTTCATGCGTTCCTTGCCGCCGCCAACTTGAAGCAGTTCGTGGTAATACTCCACGTCCCATTCGTCAGTGAAACCAAATTCTTTGAAGGTCATGTTGAATGAAACGCGGTGACCATCACGTTCGGTATCAATGATCACGCCGTCCTGGTCAAAGAACACTGCTTTTATTTTTGACATAATTTCCTCCATGTCATTGCGAGGAGGGTGCTCTCCCCGACGAAGCAATCTACTTTTGGTTAAAGATTGCTTCGGGTAAAAAACAAGAGCACCCTCGCAAAGACATCACTTTTTTTATTTCTTCATCCCAAAGAACTCAAGGACAGTATCCACGAAGAGTTTGTTTTCTTCTGCGGAGCCGACAGTTACGCGGAACCAGCCATCGCTGCCATATTTCTTGCTTTCGCCGCGCAGGATGATGCCTTTCGTTTCGGCATAAGCGAGCACTTCCTTGCCTGTCTTGCCAGTTTCGCCGCAGTCAAACAAAATATAGTTTGCTTTGGAAGGCATGACATAGAAACCAGGGATCACGCTCAGTGATTCAGAGATGAATGCGACTGCATCATTATTGAACTTGACGCGTTCCGCAAGCCCTTCCTGATCTTCAAACGCTGCGAGAGCTGCCCACATCGGAATGGTGCCCACGTTCCACGGGAGCAGGGAGCCAGCGATCTGGTCAATGACTTCCTTGTCTGCAATGGTGTATCCGAAACGCATCCCAGCCAGACCATAAGCCTTGGAGAGTGTGCGGGTAATGAGTACATTCTTGTACTTCTTGGTCAACGCTACCTGAGACATGCCCAAGCCTGCGTATTCCATATAGGCTTCATCAATGACGAAAGGAATGCCCAATTCTGCGATCGTGATGAAGTGTTTCGCGTCCATGTAATTGCCAGTGGGGTTGTTCGGGTTGGCAACGACGATGATCTTGGTTTTGTCAGTCACGGTATTGATAATGGCATCGGGATCGTAGTGCATCAAGTGATCCTTGTAGATCATCGGTACAGAGACCATCTTTGCGCCGAGCAAAGTTCCGCGCAGACCGTAGATGCCGAAGCAGGGCGTATGCTGAATCACTTCGTCACCTGGTTCAATGAACATGCGGAAGATATTGTCGTACACTTCGCTGGAGCCGTTGCCGATCATTACATTTCCAGGACCATCTACATTGTTCATCTCTGCAATCTTGGTGCGGACAACCAATCCCTGATCGGGATAGCGGTTCGCCATCTTCGCATATTTGTACATGGCCTCTAAAACTTTATCCGAAGGCGGAAGCGGATTTTCATTGGACATCATGCGATGTAATGACGGATCTCTCCATGCCTTTTCAATGTGATCCGAAATATACATCGGGATGCCCTTGACCCACGGGGCGTAATATTCTTCAACTTTTTTCATGCTGTAAAACTCCTTAAGTTTTTTGTTTTTTATAAATAACGACGATTGACAATAGACCATTGACCACGAGTCGCGGTCCATCGTCTGCGATCTACGGTCAAGTTTTACGCCTTGCCTTCGCAACCCAACTTATCCATCCAATGCATTACAGCCTTGCGGGTCGCGTCGCGGACGAAGACATCCAGCTTGCCTGGGTCATATTCATCGCGGTGAGCAGACAGGTATTCCCATTTCGCATCGAGTAAAGTGTGCTTCAACTCGGTGGACACATTGAACTTCGCGCCGCCTGCTTCGAGCAACTTGACGATGTAATCATCTGGCAGACCCGTTCCGCCGTGGACAACGAGCGGAGTCTTGATGCCATTGCTGTTCAACATCTTGTGGATGATCGCCATGCGCTCGAAATCGATCTTCGGATTCTTGGTCTTGTACACGCCATGCGCGGTGCCGATCGCGGGAGCAAAAATGTCCACACCTGTGCGTTCGACGAACTCAACAGATTGCTCGGGATTTGCCAATTGCGCTTCATCTTCTGCAACCTTGATCTGGTCTTCCACGCCGCCTACGGTTCCCAATTCACCTTCAACAGAGATATTGCCAATGCTGTGGCAGTAATCCACAACTTCTTTGGTCTGGCGGATATTCTCTTCGTAGGATTGCTTGGAAGCATCGATCATGATGTTGGTATAGCCAGCGTCTGCGCATTTCTTGCAGTAATCAATGGTGGTGCAATGATCAAGGTGCAGGCACACAGGCACGGGCGCAGACTCAGCCAGTGTGCGGTAGATGTTCACCATCATTTGTGTCCCCAAAAATTGTGACGGCTTGACCGAAGTCTGAACGATCACAGGCGCTCGTTTTTTGATGGCCGCATCGATCACTGCTTCAAATTGCAGCAGGTCAGTGATGTTGAATGCACCCACTGCCCACCCTTCTTTTGCTGCCTGGATCATGATCTCTTTTGCGTTTACGATAGACATGTTTTTTTCTCCTTGCTTTGATATTTTTGATTTGAACTTTTGAAATTACGAATTCAGAAATATGAACCGCGCAAAACCCGCATTCATATTTCGTGTTTCCTACTTTTGTTTTTTTGCTACATCCTTCAGCCACTGTTCCCAGCGATAATCTGTCACATGCTGGCGGAAGCGCCCAAACCATAAATTGGCATAGCCCTGAAAATCCTCTTCCAGTTTGGAAATTCCCGTTTGAGTTGTACCCCACATGGCTTCATGCAATTCAGACATGGGCCACATCAGGCGCAGGCGTGCATAATTTTTTTCCGTCACTTCGCCGAAGTATTCATTCAGAAAATATTTCACCATTTCATCATTCAAGCGTTGGTGATGTGCGAAGTTGCCGAGGTCAAAAAAGATATCGCCCATGCCAGCATATTCCCAGTCCAACAGGCGGAGTTCGCCAACTTCATCAGCCACTTCTTCGTTGATCCAATTCAAGTTGAGCAGATCGTTATGGCAGGGCGTTGGCGTGTAGGGATCTTTTTCAAGCGCCTTTTTTGCCTCATTCATTTTCTGCATGATCCAATCCCAGTCGCTTGGAAATTTCGCTCCATTTTTTCGGGAAACATTTGTCAGCATTTCCATGCGCTGGAAAACATTGAACTCTCCATTTAAGTGCGGGCCGCGCCGATGAAAAAGGCGAAGCTTCTTCACTACATCCGTTACGTAATCAGGCCGCTTGAGTTCATCAGGAGGGATCGGCTTGCCATTAATAAAGCGGGTCACAATATATCCCTCAGGCTCGATGAAATACATGATCTCAGGCGCGATCCCCAATTCGCCCGCCGCTTTATTTGCTTCATGCTCCACGTCGCGTTTGATTCCAAGTTGTTCAGTGCCTTCACCTGCAAGACGAATTACATAAGATCTGCCATCTGCATCGACCTTGAAATTCAAATTTGTAATACCACCGCTCAAAGGAGTCTTCTTGATATTTTTAGACTCGGCCAGGAACGGAACTTTTTCGATCGCTCTATCGATAGCAAGTGTAGACATGGCAACCCTTCCAAATAAAGATTAGATTTGCACAAGACGATGTGAAGCATGCGCTTCCTTCTTAACTTCAGCCTGCTTCCGCTTACTGACGAATTCGCTCTCCTTTGGCATCCCATAGCACAGCCTGCGTCACTTCTGCGCCGACCTGCTCGCCAAAACATTCAACCTCTAATTTTGTTCCAACTTTTGCATACTCCATCGGCAGATATGCATAGGCAATGGACTTGTTCACTGAATACCCAAATCCGCCCGAAGCCACCCAACCGACCAGCTTATCGCCAACACGGAGCGGTTCCTTGCCCATCACAATGGTTCGGTCGTCGCTCAGTGTGATCGTGCATAGTTTGCTTTTGATGCCTTCTGCTTTTTGTTTTACTAACGCATCCTTGCCGATGAAATTCGCTTTATCCAATTTCACCGCAAAGCCGAGACCTGCTTCGTAAGGAGTGTAATCAGGAGAAATCTCGCCGCTCCAATAACGATAGCCCTTCTCAAGGCGAAGAGTGTCAATGGCTTTGTAACCGCCCGCTACCATCCCTTCAGGTTGACCCGCTTCCCAGAGTGTGTCCCAGAGACGCAGGCCGTACTCCATCGGGCAGTAAAACTCCCAGCCGAGCTCGCCTACATACGTTACGCGCGAAGCGATGACAGGAACATCGCCCACGTTCATTCGCTTCGACGTCATGTATGGGAAGCCCGCATTCGAGACATCATCGCTGGTTACTTTTTCTAAAATGGTGCGCGCCTTCGGTCCCCACATGCCGAGACAGGCGTAATTGGAACTGACATCTTCGATGCTGACCGTGCCATCTTCGGGCATGTTGAGCGAAAGCCAGGACATATCATGCTGACCAAAGGCCGTGCCTGTCACAATGAAGAAGCGGTCTTCCGCAAGGCGGTTGACTGTGAAGTCGCATTCAATGCCGCCACGTTTGTTGAGACATTGGGTGTAGGTGATCGAGCCGATTGGCTGATCCATTTCATTCGCGCAGACGTTGTTGAGGAATGCCAGCGCACCTGTTCCACGAACTTCAAATTTGTTGAACGAGGTTTCATCAAAGAGACCTGCGTTCTCGCGCGTCATCAAATGTTCATGGCCAATGGCGCGCGACCAATTATGGCGCGACCAGCCTCGTGGCTCGTGACCATGCGTGGCAACTTCTTCATAGCGCCTAAACCAGTTCGGGCGTTCCCAGCCCATCTTTTCGCCGAA
>JAVBXV010000178.1 GCA_030824405.1 Anaerolineales bacterium
AACGGCCGACAATTATGGCAAGAAAAAGCCCTGTAACACCTGGCATTGAAGTGAGCAAGCCCACTTGAAAATTTGAGGCGCCAAGGCGTGTGAGAAAAACAGGCAGGAACGGCGCAGCAACATTCGAAATGCTGACACCCACCGCATCGATCTGCACATATTGAAAATTTCGTTTTTGGGTTTCGTCTGGTTCAGGAATGTTCATGGGAAATATGGGTGACGCGCAAAGATTATAACCCTCAAACAACTGTGTAAAATGAAGAAACAAAATCAACATGCAATTCGTCACTTATTTATAAAGGAGAAATCATGAAAAAACTTTACACACTCTTAACCTGCATTTTGATCGCATCCACATTGCTCGCGGCCTGCGGCGCGGGCGCATCTGCCCAACTGGTGGAATCAAAATTGAATCGCGAAACCAGCCCGACGGTTGCAGAAGGAGACCTGCAAACTCTTGTGGATGGGAACAACGCCTTCGCCATGGACATATACCAATCGCTTCATTCCGAAAGCGGAAATTTGATACTGTCTCCGTTCAGCATTTCCCTCGCTCTGGCCATGACGTACGCTGGCGCACGCGGAAACACGGAAACCCAAATGGCCGATGTGTTGCATTTCAGACAGACACAGGATGCCACGCATTCGGCATTCAACGCACTCGATCTTAAGTTGGAAAACAAACCTGTGAATCTGGATAAAGATCAGGAACCGTTGAAACTCAACATTGCCAACGCCGTCTGGGCTGAGCAGACGTTTCCATTTCTGCCAGAATTCCTGGATATCATCGCAGTCAATTATGGCGCAGGGATCCATCTTGCAGATTTCGTCAACAACTTCAATCAGGAACGCATTGGCATTAATACCTGGGTCAGCGATGAAACCGAAGACAAGATCAACGACCTGTTGCCTGATGGTTCTGTGAGTGCAGACACACGCATGGTACTGGTCAACGCGATCTATTTCAAAGCAGATTGGTTGAGAAAGTTTGACGCGAACTCAACTTATGATTCCGCTTTTCATTTACTGGATGGAACTGAAATTACAACTCCCATTATGAATGAAGCCATGTATTCAGTGCCTTATATTCAAGGGAATGGATATCAGGCCATCGAACTTGCTTACGCTGGCGAAACCGCCGCCATGGATATTATTCTGCCTGACGAAGGGAATTTCGAAGCGTTCGAGTCTTCACTTAATAAGGATATGTATGACGAGATCGTCAACGGAATGCAAGTCACCTCTTCTGTGGCGGTCAGCCTGCCCAAATTTGAATTCACCAAAGACTTCACGCTCCCTGACGCGCTCAGCAGCATGGGCATGACAGATGCATTCAACCCTGACGCGGCTGACTTCTCTGGCATGACGGGTGACAAGGATCTATTTATTGGGGACGTGATCCACAAGGCATTTGTGGCAGTGGATGAAGAAGGCACAGAAGCCGCCGCCGCAACTGCGGTATTGATGGAAACAACCAGCGCCCCAATGCACGATGTCTATTTCATAGTAGATCGTCCATTTATTTTTATCATCCGCGATACGGTGAGTGGACAGGTATTGTTTATCGGGCGGGTTTTGAACCCTGCGGAGTAAGCGATATAAAAAGTGACAGTCATCTTAAGGGTGACTGTCACTTGCATTTAACCAGGCGGGCAATTGATCGAACAAATTCTTCATGACAGTTTTTGTGCGTTTGTGGAACAGCTCAATATTTCCGTAGGCTTCTCCCCCGTCACCGCCAACCAGGTCACTCACGGCGCGCAGGATCAATAGGCGGGTTTTATTTTTTTGCGCCACCCACGCAATCGCACCTGATTCCCAATCTGCGGCAACGGCATCATATTTTTCGATGAGCATGGGAATATCGTCCACTATGATGTCGCGGTCGGCAGAGACGAGGAGTCTGCGCGAAACGGGGAAAGGCAATTCAGACGGTAACCAGCTCAGGTCGAGGGAGGAAGCGTAATGCTCGATCGCTTCGGCTGAGTCGCCCATCTGCTCGATGATGTCGTAGACCAATGTCTGCTCGACGAGGATGACTGTCCCTGTTTCGATACGATTTACAAATCCGCCGCATGTGCCAAGATTGACGAGCAGATCTGGTTTGAAATGGTCGATCACATATTGCGTTGTGGCTGCCGCTGCGATCTTGCCCCAGCCGCCATGGAAAAAAATTACAGGGCGATGTTCGATCGTCAGTTCTGCGTATTCTCCATAAGGAGATTGTTGAAGGGCAAGGTTGGGATGGAGTTCTTTCGCAACGCGCCACTCGGAATTGGCTGAGATCAACACTACGATTTTCACGTGATTTTTCCTTCAAGATAATCCAACACAAACTGAAGCGCGGCCTCGGATGAATATTGTTTGTTTTGCACACGATCACCCTGCCAGATAAAATGACGTGCCCATTCACCGTCAGGCGCGACCAATCCGATCCATGTGGAGCCGACAGGTTTTTCAGGTATTCCCCCGCCTGGGCCAGCAATACCGCTAACACTGATCGCGAGATCAGCATTCAAGGCTTTTCTTGCGCCACGCGCCATTTCAATAACAGTCTCTTGAGAGACTGCACCTGTTGTATGTAATGTATCCCAGGAGACACCAAGTAAACTGACCTTGGCTTCATACGCATATGCGACAATGCCGCCTGGAAAATATTCTGAAGATCCTGGGACATTGGTAATGAGATCTGCAATGAGACCGCCTGTGCATGATTCGGCTGTTGCAATACTAAAATGACGCTGGCGAAGAAGGGGGCCAATAAGAATCTGGGGGCTTAATTCCATGAACTCTCCAATACGGGTATTTTTTAATGATGAGATGCTTTGAATTCAAATTTTCAATACTATACCCCAAATTATCGTTTTGCTTCTGCATTTCACTGATGAACATGCGGGGTATTCGCGCATACGTTCACGATATAGCATCCCTCCCCTAAAAGTACTATCAAATAAAAACGGTGCGGTGAAAGGTGATCGTTCATTGCAGTTCTATATTAAGTCTGTAGATTCCCTCAGTTTTTTGGGTTTTTTATGTGATTCTCAGGCCCTTTCCTGCTTATTTCAATGAATTTTCCTTGACTCATCAGCCGAACCCATTAAAATAAGATGAGTACTTACAAAATTGCAAGGTGGGATAGATTTAGGAGTATTTTTTTAAGTCAAAAAATAAACATACATAGAAATCTGGATAAAATTTGATTTAGAAATTCAAATTTTATCCTCAAGGATCAGAAAATGAAAAGCAGAGTTCAGGAACTGGCAGAAAAAATAAACATGTCCTGTGACGAGTTCGTGGGGGAAATGCGAAAAAGAGGCTGCAGCGAACCCACCGCACTCAAGATCTGGCGCGGTGAGTATGAAGAATTCGAAGACTTTAAAGATAACGATATGAATCTTAGCAATTTGCGAAAAGCGGCCTTTGTATTACGGGTTGGGACTGGAACATTAATACCAAGATAACTTTAAAAAAATAGTTAATGATTTATATGAAGGCTCGGGAACAACAGTCTAGTAGTGGTTTTGTATGAACGCAGGAGGTTTGAAATGGTAAAAAATAATCGCCTTACAATTTCCATCATTTTTTTGATCATGGTCATGTGTCTCAGTCTGGCGAATGTGCAGTCTGCATTTGCAGATGATGGCGTTCCCCCAACGGATGCTCCGATTGCAACAGAGGAACCGATCGCAACCGAAACACCAGCAGTAATCGAAGAGATCATCCCTCCTGCAGAAGAATCCCTTGCTGAAGAATTGCTATCTGAAATCCCAGAGAATACAGATCTGGTGATCCTGGATGAAAACGGCGACCTTGTCCCGCTTGCATCGCAAGAGGCATTGGACATTGTAGAAGAAGCAGACCCGATCTGGTGCCCTGCAATTGTAGTGAGCCCAACAGTTGGGGAGAATGGCTGTACAACCAGCCAAACCATTACCAGTCTTCTGGCCTTGATGCGCACCAATGCTGGGGGCACCTTCTCACAAGATGGAAAAATATTCCTTGAAAAACCTGGGGGAGCTGGCTTCACCACATCCCTCATTCTGGATGACACAGTGGGCAGCCTTGACACTTCTTTTGATACTTTAAAGAATTTCAACCTGACGATCATCGGCGGCTGGAATGGCGGTGCAAACACCACTGTAACAGGCGAGTCCAATTTTGGAAATAACGCGTTCATAAAAATTGGCACCAATAGCGCGGGAGATACCTGGGTTGGAAATATTACGATCCAGGATATTAATGTAGACGACAATACAAGCGCTACCAATCCAAGCGTGGCTGTATACACATCCAATGGATCTGTTACATTGAACGATGTAGACGTTGACAATGCCGATAATTCGAATGGAATCAATGTAGTGGTCAGTGGCACAGGCAATATCACCATGTCTGGCATTGACGTAACCGACGGAACCGATGGCAGCGGATTATCGATAACAAATACCAGCGGCATTATTTCACTTAATGACGTTGATGTACAAGACCAGGAAGATGGATACACGGCCACGATCACGTCAACAAGCGGAAATGTCTCCATCACAAATGGCAGTTCGTTTGTTGGTAATAACAACAATCTTGGCTTCTTCGCAAGCACTTCAGGTTCGATCACGATTACAGGAACAAATGCCAACCCCATCACATTTACTGATGCGGAAGGAAGCGGAACTGGCACCAATCGAAACGGCGCCACTCTTAGCGGGTCAACCGTGGCCTTAACTTATGTAAACGCCAGTAGTAACGATCTGAACGGTATTTCAATTTCCGACGCAACTACAGTCACCCTGAACAATGTCACCGCAGAGAACAATGGAACCAACCCCTCTGGGCCAAACAATAGCCTTGGCTCTGGTGTTCGCGTATTCGGAACAGGGTCAACACTTGTTATCGTAAACAGCGGCGTGTTTAGAGATAATGAACGCTATGGTATTGAAGTATCCAACACATTAAATAATACGATCTATGTTACAGCCAACCCGGATTGTGGGTCAAACGGAAACGGCAACTTGAACGCCCTCGGATGCACCAATGTTATAACTACATTTGATAACACTGCCCCAGTCGTAACCTACAGCCTTGCTGGAACAGCAGGGAGCAATGGTTGGTACACCAGCAATGTCACCGTCAACTGGACAGTGACTGATGCACAATCTGGCATTCTCACAACTTGTGTGCCAACTGTCCTCTCCACTGAAACCAGCGGCATAACAGCTACCTGTACAGCTACAAATAATGCAGGCCTGTCAACAACGGTTACAACCACATCGATCAAGATCGACAAAACTGCGCCCGTCACCACGGTGGCGGTCATTTCTGGCACCGCAGGTTCCAACGGTTGGTATGTTAGCAATGTAACTGTCCAAACCACAGGCACTGAAACGATCAGCACCCCCGTCTCTTGCACAGCCAATCAGGCGTTCACAACCGAGACCGCAGGAACTCTTGTTAGCGGTACATGCACAAACAATGCGGGTCTATCATCAAACTCCTCATTAACAGTGAAGATCGATAAGACTGCCCCAACACTAAATTTACCTGCAAACATGACCGCTGAAGCCACCTCTTCAACAGGTGCAACGGTTTCATATTCTGCAAGCGGCTCTGACACCATCAGTTCACCTGTAACGGTAAGTTGTTCACCTGCCGCAGGCTCGTTGTTCGGCTTTGGCACCACCACGGTCAATTGCACTGGAACAAATGACGCTGGCCTCTCCGTCAACGGAAGTTTCACCGTCACCGTGCAGGACACCACTGACCCGATCGTCACCGTCCCCGCGAACATCACCACCGAAGCCACCAGCGCTTCTGGTGCAACTGTCAACTTCTCTGCCAGTGCAACTGACATCGTTGATGGTGCGCTTTCCGCCACCTGCTTACCCGCATCTGGTTCCACTTTCCCACTTGGCACCACCACTGTAAATTGTTCTGCGACGGATGCTCATAGCAATACAGGTTCCAACTCCTTCACCATCACCGTGCAGGACACCACAGATCCCATCGTCACCGTCCCTGCGAACATCACCACCGAAGCCACCAGTGCCTCTGGTGCAACGGTCAACTTCTCTGCCAGTGCAACTGACGCTGTTGATGGCACGCTTGCAGCCACCTGCACACCCACTTCTGGCTCGACCTTTGCAATTGGCACCACCACTGTAAATTGTTCCGCCACGGATGCGAACAATAACACAGGTTCCAATTCTTTCACCGTCACCGTGCAGGACACTACTGACCCCACCGTCACTGTCCCCGCGAACATCACCACCGAAGCCACCAGTGCCTCTGGTGCAACCGTCAACTTCTCTGCCAGTGCAACTGACGCTGTAGACGGCGCTCTTTCCGCCACCTGCACACCCACCTCTGGCTCGACCTTTGCAATTGGCACCACCACCGTAAATTGTTCCGCCACAGATGCGAACAGCAACACAGGCTCCAATTCCTTCACCGTCACCGTGCAGGACACCACAGATCCCATCGTCACTGTCCCCGCGAACATCACCACCGAAGCCACAAGCGCATCTGGTGCAACGGTCAACTTCTCTGCCAGCGCAACTGACATCGTTGACGGTGCACTCACAACCACTTGCACACCCGCATCTGGTTCCACCTTTGCAATTGGCACCACCACTGTGAATTGTTCCGCCACGGACGCGAACAGCAACACAGGCTCCAACTCCTTCACGATCACCGTGCAGGACACCACTGACCCCATCGTCACAGTCCCTGCGAACATCATCACCGAAGCTACCAGTGCCTCTGGTGCAACGGTCAACTTCTCCGCCAGTGCAACTGATGTTGTTGATGGCACTCTCGCAGCCACTTGCACACCCGCTTCTGGCGCGACCTTCCCGCTTGGCACCACCACCGTGAATTGTTCCGCCACAGATGCGAACAGCAACACAGGCTCCAACTCCTTCACGATCACAGTGCAGGACACTACTGACCCCATCGTCACCGTCCCTGCGAACATTACCACCGAAGCCACCAGCGCCTCTGGGGCAACGGTCAACTTCTCTGCCAGCGCAACTGACGTTGTGGACGGCGCTCTTTCCACCACCTGCACACCCGCATCTGGTTCCACCTTTGCACTTGGCACCACCACTGTGAATTGTTCTGCGACGGATGCTCATAGCAATACAGGCTCCAACTCCTTCACCGTCACCGTGCAGGACACTACTGACCCCATCGTCACTGTCCCCGCGAACATTACCACCGAAGCCACCAGCGCTTCTGGGGCAACTGTCAACTTCTCTGCCAGTGCAACTGACATTGTTGACGGTGCTCTCACAGCCACCTGCTTACCCGCATCTGGCTCGACCTTCCCACTTGGCACCACCACTGTGAATTGTTCCGCCACAGATGCGAACAGCAACACAGGCTCCAACTCCTTCACAGTCACCGTTAACCTGAAAAACTCAAGCATCTCAAGAAGAGTTGACGGTCTCGCAGGAGGTCTCATCCCTGTGACTGGTGGCAGCTTCGAGATCATATGCCCGCCCGCAAGTTTCACTCAGGATTTTGAAGGATACACGGTCACCTTTACCAACCTATGTGGAGATTTCCTGGGCGTTATTGAACCTGCAATTAGTGATGGTCTCCCAGCAAGCCTGCCCACAGGCAAGTCATTCGTGAACGGTCTTTCTGTATTGGTATTGAAGGATAGTTCCCTGGTTGAACCACTCCCCGATAATGGAAAAATAACCGTTAAGTTTGATCTTCCAAACGGAACCAAGGCTGATAAAGTCGCCATCCTTTTCTGGGACGGTAAAAAATGGGTCGAGATGAAAGGCAACTCCACAAACAACAGCTATGAAGTGACTGTTGCCAACGGCGGCATGTTCATACTCGTACAAAAGTAGCCATTCAAAAGTAACGTATCACACCGCCGCCCGTGAAAATAAATTTTCACGGGCGGCGGTCTATTATGTAATGAGCGCGAAATAGATATCAAAACCTCATTCGGGTATAATCTGCCAATGCCTGCATGGACTGGTAAAACCCTCAATAAAGTTTTAATTGGTAATATGATTGCGCGCGGTGGCATGGCCGAGGTATATCTTGGCGAACATTCCACACTCAACCGCAAAGTAGCCGTCAAAATCCTGCGCGACCACGTCAATAGTGACCCAGACGCCCTCGCAAGATTTCAACGCGAAGCACATGTGATCGCAGGAATGCATCACCAAAACATCATTCAAGTCTATGATTATGATGTCATCGAAGGCCAGCCCTGCCTGATCATGGAATATGTGCCAGGCGCATCCCTCGCCACCTACCTTAGAGCGCTTCACAAACGCGGCGAAAAACTTCCCCTTAATATGGTTGCCAAGATCATAAAAATACTTGCTGGTGCAATTGATCACGCACACAACCAGCATGTTGTTCATCGGGATATTAAACCCGCAAACGTTCTCCTGCGTTCTGCCAGCGGACCCATCGATGAGAACCTTCCCCTGCCTGAGGATGTAGAACCGGTCCTGACTGACTTTGGGCTGGTACGCCTTCTAGATTCATCCATTCAAACCTCAACAGGTACCGTCTCTGGTACGCCTGCATATATGAGCCCCGAACAGGCACGCGGTGACAGCGTGGATGAGCGCACCGATATCTATTCGCTGGGCATCATGGTATATGAAATGCTGGCGGGCACTGTCCCATTTGAATCCGAATCATCGTTTGGCATATTGATGAAGCATCTCAACGACCCACCGCCGCAGATCTTTGGCATTTCATCAGACCTGCAAACCGTCATAGACCGCGCACTGGCAAAGGATGCCTCTCTCAGGTACGAATCTGCCGAAGTGTTTGCAAATGAATTCATTTCAGTATTCAACGGGCAGACCATGTCTCCCAATACTGCAAATTTTTCAAAAATAGCGCGTTCGAAAGCCACATCAAATTCCCCGAAGCAAACATCATGGTTTGTGCGAAATCGTAACCTGACCATCCTTGGGCTCGTTATCGTCCTCGGTTTTGGCTATGCCATATACCGCGCTTTCGTTGCCCCAGCCTTTGATGAAAACCGTCCCCTGGGACAAGTGACCTATTCCGATTTCAACGACACAATGGACAAGGCGAGTCTCTCAACTTCCAACCTTCCCATTCCTGAAGCAGGCACTCATTATGAAGCATGGTACCTTGCACAGGGCGGCGAAACACGCCGCAACATCGGCTCGATCAGCATCAGTGACTCAGGGCAGGGACAATTGGTTTTTATCGATCCAGAGGAAGCGAATATTCTAGGATCGTTTGACCAGATCGAAATTACGGTCGAACCGGATAATGATCCCAACCCCAATGAGTCATCTGGCGAGATCGTCGCTTCTTCAGTGTATCCTCCCTTTGCATTAGTCCACGTGCGTCACCTGGTTTATCAATTTTCTGCAGCTCCTGATCAAATAGCTCTTATTCAAGGCCTTTGGCTTGGCGCGGAGAGCATCTCCACATCGACGCAATCATTACAGCAGGCCTTCGATGATAAAGATGAATCGCTGGTCCGCTTGCATACAGAAGAACTTATTAACCAGTTGGCAGGAAACGCGAATAAAAATCTGTATGCCGATTGGGATCAAGACGGGAAGATCAACGACCCCTCCGACGGATATGGGTTGATGGAAAATGGAGAACCTGGATACAGCGATCAGGGCTATATCCCGCAGGCGATTTCGCACGCACAGTTTTCAGCACAGGCCATTGATGCCACAAATGAAATAAAAACGCAGAGCCAGTATGTGATCGTCAGTATTAATAATATGCAGGGCTGGTCTGAACAGTTGCTTGCACAGGCAATCAAACTACAGGAAATGCCTTTCGGTTCAGATATGGAAGCAGTGATCGCAGAGATCACGAAACTATCGGGGCAGATCGTCTCTGGCACAGACTCAAATGACAATGGACGGATCGAACCCATTGTTGGTGAAGGCGGAGCAGACACAGCCTACGAACACGCCTATCTTATGACTCAAATGCCGCTCCTGTCTGGTGCTCATAGAGTCCCACCCGCAGCGGTCAATCCTTAAGAAACAATAAAAAACTCCCGCCAAATTTGGCGGGAGTTTTTTATTGTTTCTTTTGAAAATTACGGAGCCAGACTTTGGTTGATCTCGCTGAAGACGCTTCCAATGGTTGGGCCAAGCAACATGAGCCCGCCAACCACAACACATCCACAGATGAACAAAACGACCAAAACAGGAAGCAGCACCGAGCCTGCCGCCTGTCCCCAACCAAACCGATTGACAGCCTTCACAGCAACAATTTGTAAATACAGGGCATAAAAACTAAACCCGAGCGAAAGCAAGCCAGTGCAAATACCCACGAATGGAATCATGCTCAACAGGGATAAAACCAAAGAGACTAATGTGACAGGAACCGAAATGGCAGCAAGGGCGTATACCATTTTCTCAAAAGTTCCTGTGCCGCCAAACAATTTGGCGATCCATTGAATGATGGCGGTGCCAAGGGCAAAAAACAATACAGCAATCACCCCTGCAATTGGAGACAGACACAGCGAAAAAAGTACTGTTGCAATACCACCATCCGCCATGGCGGGAGGTTGTTGTGAAAACTGCTCAAACCCAGGAATGGGAAATTGGGTGGTGGTTCCAAGCATGGTGCGAACAGCCACCATTATCGCCTGCACAATCCCAGAAAGCGTGCCAGCGATGAAGATCCAAATATATGCGGTCTTTGAATTTGCGCCAGGTTGTTCAGTAATATCCACATAAGTTTGTTCCTGGGGCTTGGTGATTGCCTTAACCCAGGTTGCAAACCAACCTGCAGGTCCAGAGGGTGTCGTATCCATGATCGGCGTATTGGACGGTAATTGTTCCATGCAAATTCTCCTTGTGATCTCATAAAAAACGAATAACATCAATTATCTTAATAATTGTAACGGCCATAAAGTAAAAGTCAAGCCATGAATTGGGGTCATGTTAGAATTGCGGGAAATGGAAATTTCCGAAAAACTTCAAGGCATTCTTAATACG
>JAVBXV010000327.1 GCA_030824405.1 Anaerolineales bacterium
GCAACGCGAGGTTTACCAGTTTGTGACATCATCATCCGCCAAAGCTGTCTATTGCTTCCTGAGATGTTGCAAATATCTTTACGATATTATAAAAACCCGCCATTTTTAGAACTTTATCAATGGCAGGCTGCGGGGCGGCCAGTCGAAAATCTCCGCCAGCCGCACGTGCTTCTTTTACACTGGCAAGGATCGCGCGCAGGCCAGCGCTGCTCATAAATTCCACCTGACTGAAATCAGCAACCACATTGGGCTCACCATCGTGGATATGTTCATTAAGTGTCGTGATAATTTGCGATGAAGTTAATGCATCGATCGTTCCTTTGATGGCGATAAGGTCAATTTTGCCTTTTGTAACTGTAATTTCCATAATTCGTCTCCTCTGGCTGGTTTTGCACTGATATTTTGATTAGTTGCGCTTGCATCACGTTAAGTGTCTTGTTTATGGTCTATCTTGAGAATCTCCTCAAAAATTTTTAGTGAGAATTGTGCTATTTTCAGTTGGAGTGCTTTCATATTGTATGTCATCGATGGACATATAGACAAAGAACAATCCCAGTCCGCCAACTTCTCTTTCATCAATACTGGCGTTCAAATCTGGAGCGGGAGGCTCAGTCGGCTCGAAGGCATGGCCAAAATCTGTGATCTTAACCAGTAAGTGGTCTTGCAGCAGATCCACGCTTAGGATGATCGAGCCAGGGTCCATGCCTGCGTAGCCATGTGTGATGATATTGGTGCATATTTCATCTACAGCCAATTGAACGTCATAAATGGCTTGTTCATCCAACTGAGGCACATTCTGACACACAGATTTAATAAGGTTGCGAAAGGCTGGCAGGGATTCTAATTCAGCGGAGAGGGTAATTTGATGATGAGTGGGCATTGTTATATTCCTGATATTAATAGACTGAATTTGGAAACGTGTTAACGCCAGCATTTTTACCGATCTGCTTGACCATGCGTAATTTATCCCAATTTGTGTTGAGCACATCCAGAATGCCATCATGGATCGCCCACGCGCGCCCGCGGACACTATTCCATTGGTCAGGTTGGCGAAAAGCTGTTGAGCCGTCCAGTGCCTGGTGAAGTACGCTGCCAGGTTGGAATTCACGGTGAATATCATCCATCAGTTTATGTCCGCGGACATAGGCAAAGCCGCGGCGTTCAAATACCCAGGCTGAGGCATAGGTAAGCGGCTCCAAAAAATATGCCCGCTGCCCCAGTGTGGAGAGGAATGTATCCACCTGGTCCAATATTAGTTTTGAGGCGGACAGGCTGTTGCGCACCTGCCCAGGCGCAAGACCTGCCTGCTTTGCGCGCATCTCTTCTTCAAGGTTTCGATTGAGCGTACCAAACATGGTTGAATTGCCCTGATCGTCTTTATCTGTATTAAAGCGCGCCGAAGCAGGGTCATTCAGTAGTAACAGATTCAGGTCTATGCCGTTCAGCATGTTATCTGCCAGTTCAAGGGTGAAAAATTCATCATCTGGTGATGGGGAAGTACGCGCAGAAATAAATAGCTTTTCTTCCCTGGTATCCAGAAAAACAAGCGATTCTTTTTGTGAACCAAGCCAGGTGATGGGGTCAATATTAAAGCGGGTCAGCAGACCCGTGGGAATTAAGTTTCGAAATACGCGGCGTTTTATATTTTCAGGCAGGCTGTTAAGCTGTTTTAGCGTGAAGGGCGTAACCGCATCCCGTTCAAGCAGAGACAGGGTAATGTTCCCAAGATCGGGCACTACGTGTTCGGGTTGTTTTTTTAGCCTAAAAAATATCTGCATAAAATTATCTCTCTTCACTAAGCGCCTGATTATAGTTGATGCGATTTACGGAATATACACTTCACAAGTCCACGAGTTGATCTCACAGCGGCCTGCTTCTTCACCTGCAAATAGCACGCGGAATTGAGTGGAGCCGTCATTCTTTGGGTTCCAGAAAAACAAAGCACGATCCTGTTCCTTGCGTGGTTGGACAATGCTTGCGTATGCGCCCTGACAATCTGGCGGGTCAATGTAAGGCGGGTCTTCGTCGCCATAGATCTTGATGCTCACACAAACGCCCTGGGCAATATAAACAAACCCTGCGTTCTCCCAGCGATGACCCGTGAAACGGTCTGTGGGGTTGCCGTTCGCATCAAGACGCTCAAAGGCGAAGGCCGAAAAACTGCGCGGCTCGCCAACTTGATTCTTCATGTGAAAACTGGTTTCGTTCCAGTAAAACGTATAGCGTGAACCATCAGGGTAGCGGATGGTGGGCACGGGAATCAGCGAAGTAGGTGTACCTTCCAGGACAGGCGCGGTTGTATTCGTAGTCGCGGGAATACTTGTTGTGGTGGACAGACTCGCAAGTGTGTTTGTCGGCACGATCATTTGCGTGGCAGTGGCCGAGGCGGGAATCTCTGTTTGGGTTGGGGGAGCAGGCTCGGTCGGGGAGGGAGGCGCGGAGGTAAATGTAGCAGTGATCACTGCTGGTGCGGAGGGCAATCCATTTTTAGCGTAGTACCAGCCGCCCAATCCTAATAAAAGCAGAAGCAGAAAAATACCAAGCCAGCGACTTTTTTTGCGCGGCTGATTACTTGCATGGACCGTGGCCGGCAAAGGCGCGATCGATTCGTGCACGGTGCGCCGCATTTGTTTTTGTGGTGCTTCACGCCTTGTCATTTGCTCGATCGGCGGCCCGCTGCGCCGTACGGTGGGTACGCCAACAGGCAGAGGCGGCAGGGGCAATTTTGCATCTTTCGATTTGAGCGCATCATTCAACGCGTTCATCAACTTTGCGCCAGATTGATATCGATTCTTCGGGTCTTTCTCCAGCGCCTTGAGCAGCACCGCTTCCACAGACGCGCTCAACAATGGGTTGATACTGCGCGGCGCGGGCGGCAGTTGTGAAATATGTTGAAGCGCAATGCTGGCGGGCGATGGATCGTTGAACGGAACTGCGCCCGTGAGGATCTCGAACAGGATCACGCCCAATGAATATAGATCGGATTGAGGAACCGCATCAGCCGAACGTTTGGCCTGCTCGGGCGATATGTAGTGGGGTGTACCGAAGATGCTTCCCATCGAGCCGCCGCTGACTTCAAGCGCCATGCCGAAATCACCAAGCAGTACACGCTGGTCTTTTGAAATTAAAATATTGGATGGCTTGATGTCGCGATGAACAACTCCCTGACGATGTGCGTAATCCAACGCGCTGGCAATACAATTGCCGATCCGCAGCACGTCCTCGATCGGCATCAACTCCGCTTCGTTTGCATATAACTCCATCACCGTGGACAGGTCCTGACCGTCCACATATTCCATTACGTAATATGAAAAGCCCTGCTCTTCATCTGCGTAATAGATCTGGATGATGTTTTCATGACGCCACTTGGCCATCATGCGCGCCTCATTGATGAAGCGCTTGATGTAGGCGGGATCACTTCGATATTTTTTATCGATGACCTTGATCGCTACAGGGCGTTGAAGCTTGATATCCTGTCCATAATAAACAGTAGCCATGCCGCCCTGACCAAGCAGGCTGTCGATGCGAAAATTTGCAAGTTGATGTCCGAGCAGGGGATCTTTCATTGAGTCTTTGGAGTTCGCTTTCTGGTCTTGGATGATAGCATGGTTTCGCGGCTGGTCTGCGCTATGCGGGAAAGGTCTTTGATGAAGGAATTGAAACCCTCCGCGTAGGCTTCAAGATAATCTTGAACAATAAGATTGGCAAGGTCTTTGCGGCCAATCGACAATAAGACGGCTACATGGGGCCGAAAATCCCGCAGGGAAACGATCATATTTTCTTTTGCATCGGTCAGCACGCCCCAGGCAAGCTGCTTCTGCGTGTTATCGTCCTTGGCAGTGATGAAGCGGGTCAACGTGCTGGTGGGAACCACCGCGCCTACATTGGAAAATACTTCACGGCCTTTAATCAGGTTATTCAACAGCTCAAAACGTTCGGGGATTTTATCCAAAAGACGCTGAAGAGGGGAGGGGAGATGTGCCAGTAATTTGATCGCGCCCATGCTCGCGCTTTCTCCCTGCACCGCAATTTCCTTCGCACGCGCCAGGAACGCTCCAAAACCAGCCAGTGACGCCAGATACAGTTTCTGCATTTGATTGAAGGCGGCAAACAACGCACCGCGGTCTTCGGTTGAATCTTCATAGCCATTCAACAAGCGGATGGTCTGCACGTGCAAGCTGAGCAGATTGAGTTCATGCAGTGGCACTTCCATATTGAGCGGGTACACACGCTCGCGCGGGACCTTGCGGCTGGCATCCACAGGAATCAGGATCGCAGGGTTGGTGCGGCTTGCCTCTTCCACCAACTGACGCAGTGTAGCCGCGATCTCTGGCTGGGTCTGGGCAAGTTTTGCGAGTTCACTCGTCAACGCTGGCGAAGGTTTGTATGTAGCAGCATGAATGGCGCGATACAGGATCAACAGGTCGTTGATGGTCAACTGCAACAAGTCATTGCGCTGCTTGAAATGTTTACGCAGGGAAATACAGGCCTTGAGATGGATCGTCCCTGTTTCGGCGCCCGCTTCGGGAGAGATATGCGGAGCCTGTTGTACCAGCGCCATATCCGCAGGTTGCAGTTGAAGCGCCAGAGATGTGTAAAGACGCGCAGTAGACGGCACAGGTTTTGGCAGCAGGCTTAGATAATGCGCCCACGATAACGCTTCATTGGTCATGATCTCGGATAGCGCCGTGCCCCATGCGCCATCGAAGAAAATATGCGATTGATCGAAGGCAAAGGTTTCACCAGTATCGAAGATGGTGAGCGCGTGTGAGCCAAGTCCACGCTCGGTTTGGCGTAATTCTGAAAGCGGCAGGGAACGCGTGCGCGTATCGGCGGAAAGCAAAATTGGGGCGTAGCGTAAATTGTCCAGCCCGCTGACCAGCATGGGGTTAAGTTTGTTGCGCAGCCCTGGTAACGCAGCACGTTTGACTCGTGCAAGCGATGCCAATTGCGAAGGTGACGCAAACGGCGATTCCAGCAATGCGGCGATCTGCGCGCGGGCAGTCATCACATCCAGTGGACGGGTGGAGCCTTGCTCGCAAACAGGCAGAAGATAATAACTCTCACGGTAAATGATTCCGATATGCGCTTCAGTGATATTAAAGGGGATGCGTGTTTCGCCATAAGCATTCGGCTCAAGATACGCAAGAATGGACATTTGTTTTTGGTAGGCGGGCAGATCCTGCTTTTCAAGAAGTTTTAATTTTGCATCCCATGTTTCATACGCGGAGGCGGGCAGAGTCAATAGAGATTTTTTTAGGAACTGCTCAAACTTGATGCGGCGATAGGATGGGTAATCATAATTGGCCGCATCTTCATCACGGCGGTAGGGACGTTCCAATTCCCACTCGCGATAGAGACGCCCATATTTTTGCGCCTTCCCTGTCATCGGGGACAGGTCTTCCAAAATGGACAGGGAAACACGTTCACGCCATTCGTTCTCAAGCAAGGCGTTGTATTGATGCAAGCACATCACCGCAGACATGACCCACGCGGTCAGGCGGTCTACAGGGTCGAGATGCATATCATGCTGGGAGAGGACAGTATCGAAACCATGCGTTTCGTTTGTGTGGCGCGCAGTATCTTCACGCAGGGCATAGCCAGTATAGAACTGCCATGCGCCTTCAGGAAAAGCGGCCTCTGGATCTTTGCCTGCCAGCTTGAGCAGGTTTTGATATCCCCAGATCACGGCGGCGGGGCCGATAAAGAAAGCGCCATATACTGAACGATCAAGCACCTGTTCAACGCCGCTGAAGAGCGCATTGATATCCTGCTGCATTTTTTGAATGGGGATGCGGCGGCCAGGCAGGCGCGCAAGACCACTGAGGATCATGCCTGGCACATTGCCCGCAGGCACAACTCTGGAAACCAACTCCACGACCGCGTCTACTTCAGGCAGGGAAAGACGTGACAGTTGCTGAACAGAGACAGATTTCGCCACAGTTCGCAGGTCATCTGCTGTCAGTTGTGAGGCTTGCTGGTAACTTGGCTTTTTATTTTCGCTCATAGGAAAAGGGGGATTATATGTCACTTCGCAGAATTATAGGTTTGCAATCAGACAACATCTTTGCAGGGATATAATTACTGTATGACCATCAAAGCATTTCAACTTACACAAACAGAAAATATTTCCATCCACACACACGCAGCATCATTGGACGAGCTGACGCGTGATCTGCCGCAGGGATATTACACAACTTTTAGCACACTCGCACAGGCAGGCAAAGTGCTTGGGCTGCGTTCACATTTACAACGGCTATACATCCCCGCGCAAGAGACGGGTCTACACCCCGCCGTGGACGAATCCACTTTGCGGGCACGGGTTGCGAATCTTGTCAAAGAGAACCTGCCAAGCGAGTCTCGTGTCCGTTTGATATTGACCAAAGACACAGGTGTGGTCTATGTTGGTATTCAACCGTTCAAGCCGCACCCTGAGATCATCTATACACATGGCGTGCGTACGGTCACGTCTGTGATTACACGGCATGATCCGCAGATCAAAGATACGGGCTTTATCACCGAAAGTGTGGAGCAGAGAAAATTATTAAGCAAAGATATCTTCGAGATCTTGCTGACGAAAAACGGCAAGATACTGGAAGGCATGACCTCCAATTTTTACGGGGTCAAAGGTAGAACGATCATCACCGCCAGGCAGGGAATTCTGGCAGGCGTTACACGCAAGGCTGTGCTGGAAATCGCAAGAGGGCAGGGGATGTCAATTGAATATCGAGCGCCGCACGTGGACGAGAAATTCAATGAAGCATTTCTCACATCCAGTTCGCGCGGCGTAGTGCCGATCGTTTCAATTGATAACAAACCAGTAGGGCAGGGGAGTGTAGGGAAGTGGGCAAAAATTCTTTCGCAGGCGTATCAGGCATATGTTGAGGAAAGAAGCGAGAGAATAGTGGAATAAATATCCGCTCATTTTCTTATCCGAATTTAAGTAACTTTCTCCTTTTGAGTGCGACTTATCATCATACCAACAAGGAGATTATGATGACCCATGTAATTACCAGTTTGTGTTTGCGTGACAATGGATGTTCGGATGTGTGCCCGGTCGAATCTATTCAACCGGGAAATACGGCCCAGTGGCCAACATATTACATTGATGCATCCACCTGTATTGATTGCGGCGCGTGCGTGCCAGAATGTCCGTTCCATGCGATCTATCCTGAAGATGAAGTGCCTGCAGCATTCAAGGCAAAGGGTGGCGAGTTTATCAACGAGGCGGGTCTCACAGGGCATTATGAAGCAGCCAATCATCATGGACAAAAAATCGTGCTCGAAACAACCAGAGCGCTAACGGCGGGGGAAGTACTTGATCTACGTGGAAGTATTAAAACAAATACCCAATTTTTTAAATAGAATAAAAACGTTGAGCCTTGCAGCTGCAAGGCTCAACGTTTTTATTGAAAATACCATATCATTTTGTTGATCTTCGCTTTGAATCTTTTTCAAAAACATCGTAGTAAGCTTGATCAAGTTCTTCATCAGACAAGTGGGTATATTTTTGTGTCACTTGAATATTTTCATGCCGTGCCAGTTTCTGCGCCATCGAGAGGTTTCCTGTGCCGCGCAGAACGGACGTGACAAAATAATGGCGGAAGGAATGCGGGGTGATCTTACCGATCATTTCCTTGCCCAAAAACTGCTCCACGCGTTCTTTGACAATGTTGCGGCCTGTGGTGGGCGTCATGGGTTTGATCTTTTTGCCTGCGCCTTTGTCGTGACGAGCAAAGAGGGGCAGGGAACTTAATTGTTTTCCAGAATTTCCATCCAGTATGGCCCGCTGTGACAAATATTCCTTGATGGCTTGCAGGGAACGCGATGTAAAGCGCACAACAGCCTGTTTGTTGCCCTTACCAATAATGATGGCGCGCCCTTCATTCCAATCAATATCGCCGCGCCTGAGATTACAGGCTTCATGAACACGGAAGCCTGTATCTGCCAGAGTGATCAAAAAGGCTCGGTCACGGTATGCGCGTAGCTTAGCACTGAGCACTTCGTCCACATCCGTGACTGGATTCATCAGATTTTCGATATCCTGAACCTTATCTACAAGGGTTTCAATATCATCAGATGGGAACTGCGGCAGGCGGGTGCCAGTGCGGCGTGAACGCTGTCGTATAAGCACAGTTAAGCGAGACTGGCTGACCTGGATCAATCTCTCCGCGTCTACATACAAATAGAAACCCTTGACGGCCTGTAAATACAATCGCTCAGTGGCAGGCGCGTAATCGTTGAGATAATCCACGAACTTTGTGAATGAATCTTCCGTCAGTTTTTCGATGGGGGTGACGCTTGGCTTGAGTTCTTTTTTCTCCAGCAATTCACTGAACACGTGCAGGGCGTTCTTATACGCAAGCATTGTGTGCCTGCTGCGCGCACGTTCCACCATGTGCAAATACGCGCTCATCACATCAGAAATGGTCGGAGATTTCTCAGAAGTGTCTACCATGGGCTTTATTATACGGATTTCTTTCAGAGTGTCAATGCTTTCGATAAGTATTATTATCGAAAGCATAAGAGGGAAAATAGGAATTTAGGCTGTGAAGGCACTTCCCCCGCTCCCCTGCGTGGACTTTTATACGTTCGAAGGTTGTAGGCTTGTACGTGCCACAAAAGAGGAATGCCGCGCGTTTTTCCATTCATCATTCATCATTCCGCATTCTGCATTCATTCTCCCCCACCAGCGATAAAGTCTGCTATCTGATTGTTTTTAGGAAAACGCCTGTCAGTAGAATCAACATGGCTTCCAATCATCTTTATATTCATTTCTTAATATTTATCCTGCACTCCCCTCCCCTGCTGACTACCACCTCAAAAGGTTGTACAATATGCCAATGAAATCAATAAGTGGGAATTACCTAATCAACCAACAGGGAGTAACTTATGCCGCCGTTCAAATTTCCAGTATGTCCACACTGCAATAAGAAAAACGAAGTCGATCTCGCCAAATTAAAAGGTTCTGATATTGGGTACAGGGACACAAAAGCTCCTGCAGAACGTGATTACTATATCCCTTGCCAGCATTGCCACCAACCTTTCAAGTTCACTGCGAAAGAGGAGAAAAGTCAATGAGCGAGAAAAAAAACAACACAACAACTTCTCCTTTAAGTGCAGAGGACAAGGCATTGATTGATTTCTTTGCTGGTTTGCGCAGGAATTCACTCGATACACTTGAAGCTGCTGCCAGGCAATTGATCGGGCTGGTAACCACACTCCTTGGTTTGTTTTTTGGTGTATTGGCATTCAAGGATGAACCCGCCTATCTTAATACTCTGACTATTCAGGTGATCGGAACGCTTTCTGCGTTGGGGTATCTCGTTACATTGTTCACAGCGCTTGCTGTTGTACTCCCTCGTGAGTTGAATATTCCTCAATATGACCTGACTGCCATGCGCGAGTTACTGGCAGATCTATACAAACACAAAAGCAGGTATCTAAACATGGCACAATTTAGTTTCGCGTTTGGGACGCTTGCCCTGTTTGCGTTAATTCTTGCACTCCTCTATCGCTCATAGATCTCAAGGAAAATATTGCCATGCTTGAACTCAGCCTGACTCTCGCCGCCGATCAAGTACAAGTAATAGCAAATGCCAAAGACAGTCACACCTTTCCCGCCAGTGGGTTAAGTTTAACGCAGGAGCAGATGGATGCTCTTGTGATCAACCCAGCTTCGTATGGCGCAAAGATTTTTGATTTGCTTTTCAAAAAAGACACAGAGGCAGCCAGGCAGTTACTGCAGCTCACCGATCGAAGAATTGGCTTGAGAGTTGACTCTGCGGAGCTCACCGTCGTGCCATGGGAATATTTGCACGACGGCCATTCGTACCTCGCAGTTGAAAATGCGTTCGTCCGTCTTGTGACGCCCAGAATACCGCCGCAGCCTGTTGACCAGATGGACAGAGGGCGTTTGTTATTCGTCCCTTCCGACCCTTTGATGTTCGGAGACAAAATACCTGAATACTCTCTGGGCGTGGAAAAGGAATGGGAAGATCTTGACAATGTACTGCGCGATCTTGATGCAGGGATCGACCTGCTCAAACTTCCGCCCACATTCGATGCATTGCAAAACAGCCTGGCTGGGTTGCAAAATGGAATTATTCACTTTACAGGCCATGGTGGACGGGACGAAAAAAAGAAGGAACAGTTTGTGTTGTTTTTCGAAAGGAAGAATGCTGTGGCACATGGCGTGCCTGCCAGCCAGTTCCTTTCCGCAGTGCGTGGACGTGCCTCACTCGTGGTATTAAGCGCGTGCATGAGCGGCGCGTTCGGGCGCAGCGATGACTCGAATTTGGCTTGTGCATTGGCTGAAGATGGCATCCCGTTCGTTTTGGGCATGCAGCTCACAGTTCCAGATGGGATCGCGCGCCAATTCACCGATAAATTTTATCGTTTCCTCTTCGCTGGTGATGACATTTTCGAAGCGGCACGCCAGGCACGTCTGGCGGTGCTGAACGAGCCATCTACAGGCATTGGCGCGTTCCTGATGGGTATTCCAGTATTGTATGCTTCCACAAATGGGACCGCATATTTCAAGCCGTCATCAAAGGGATATCAGCCGCCCGAAACGCGCGTTCGCCTGGCTGCGTTGACCGGTGCGCAGACGGGTGCATTTTTTGGCAGACAGCGTGAAATGGTGGAGGTGGGCAAGTTGCTCGGTGAGGAGCGCAGACCGCAAAACCACACCCACCCGCCATTAACCGTCACTCTGCATGGGCCGGGCGGCATTGGCAAAACCGCCCTGC
>JAVBXV010000180.1 GCA_030824405.1 Anaerolineales bacterium
TTCACTCATCGTTTATGGCAGCATGAAATGTTCCTGCCGATCACAACGATCGGCAAAGTAAAGAGCATGGACGAAGCCATGGAAATTGCCAACAGCGTCAACTATGGCCTCACCGCTGGCTTCTACGGTTCTTTGGAAGAGACCGATTGGTTCTTCGACAAGATCGAAGCAGGCGTAACCTATGCAAATCGTCCGCAGGGTGCAACCACTGGCGCATGGCCTGGCTTCCAACCGTTCGGCGGCTGGAAAGGTTCAGGCTCCAGCGGCAAGAATGGCGGCGGTCATTACTACCTCCCGCTTTACATGCACGAGCAGATCCGCACACTCGTAAAGTAAGAAGATACATAAACCCCTTTCTCACTTTTGCGAGAAAGGGGTTTTCAATTACAGGAGATTTACATGCCCTGGAACCCCGTTCAATATCACAAATTTCAGACGGAAAGATCCGCTCCTTTTTTTGACCTTCTGAAACTGGTACACGTTCGTCCCAACCTGCACGTCGTTGACCTGGGCTGCGGGACGGGCGAACTCACGTTGCAATTATCCAACGCACTGCCGAATAGTACCGTAACAGGCATCGACTCTTCGCTGGAAATGCTCAAAAAAGCAAAACAACATGCTGGCCCAAAGCTTCATTTTAAGCATGGAAATCAAACCAAATTATCCAGTATCTGGGATCTGATCTTCAGTAACGCGGCATTGCAATGGTCTGAAAATCATCAGGAGTTGATCCCTGCATTATTCAAGAAATTAAAACCAGAAGGTCAACTGGCAGTTCAAGTTCCGTCAAATCATCTTCATATTTCCCATCAACTGATCCGCGAGACCGCGAAAGAAGAACCCTTTTATTCCGCACTAAAGGGATTCAACCGCCAATCTCCCGTACTTTCCATTGAAGAATATACGGAAATTCTATATCAATGCGGGGCACAGCAAATCGTCGTCTTTGAAAAAGTATATCCACATGTTCTGGAAGATGCAGAGGCGGTTCTACAATGGATCATGGGCACGGCACTTGTTCCCTATCTCGAAAAATTGGACGAACATAAGGAAGACTTCATTGAAGTGATCCGCAAGAAACTGGAAGCGGCCATTCCAGGCAGCCCAGTCCTGTATCCATTCAAGCGCATTTTTCTTTCAGCGGTCAATGGAAAGTAGCCTTTGGTAGAATTACACGATGGAACCTGAAGATCCTTTTATCGTTCGCGTGGGAATGTTCTTTCTCGTTATCGGAGGCGGAGCCTTCATTCTTTTTGTCGTTTCCGATATTGCCGAGAAACCTGACTTTGATTTTCTTTTTACAGCAGTGCTGCTGATGGGTATTGGCTGGAGCATGTGGCGTACAAAGCCGCCGCCGCCTTCAGCGGGAAGATTTGCTTATTTTAAAAAGCGGCGTGAAGAAGCACAGAGAAAACGGGAAGAAAAGAAGAAAAAATAAATTCGAAACAAGAGAAAAAAACAACATGTCTAAACTCATCACACTCAAGAAGGCAATTTCAGAATTTGTAAACGATGGAGACATTGTTTACGCGGCAGGGTTCACTCACCTTATTCCATTTGCGGCGGGGCACGAGATCATTCGTCAGGGCAAAAAGGACCTAACCCTTGCCCGCGCCACGCCAGACCTGATCTACGATCAAATGGTGGCGGCAGGTTGTGCTAAGAAGGTCATCTTTTCCTACATGGGCAACCCTGGAGTTGGGTCACTGCGGATCGTGCGCTCTGCCATTGAAAAGGGAGAAATTGAATGGGAGGAATATTCTCATTTCGGCATGATCACCCGTTTACAGGCAGGCGCGTCAGGGCTGCCCTTCCTACCCATGAATCAAACAGGCGCAGAAAGTTTGGAAGCAGCCAACCCGCTCATTAAGCGCATCCCTGACCCGTACGGCGGCAAGGATGTAATCGTTGTACCCGCGTTAAATCCAGATGTGGCCATTGTCCACGTGCAGCGTGCAGACAAAAACGGGAATGCCCATCTTTGGGGAATTATCGGCGAGCAAAAAGAAGCTGCCTTTGCTGCGAAAAAAGTCATCCTCACAGCAGAAGAGATCGTGGACGAATCAGTGATCAGGTCCGACCCGAACCGTACGATGATCCCAGGTATTGTGGTCAGCGCGGTGTGTCATGTCCCGTTCGCGAGTCACCCATCGTATTCACAGGGATATTATGACCGTGACAATGAGTTTTATCTCGCGTGGGATAAGATCAGTGAATCGCCCGAGAGTGTCAAAAAATATTTGGACGAGTGGGTATACGGTGTAAAAGATCGCAATGCCTATTGGAAAAAACTTGGAGAGAAAACCCACAAGCGATTAAAAGTGAAGGCGAAATACAGCGAAAAGATCAATTACGGAAGTTATTAAGTGGCCATTCCTCATTTTGATTTTGGCGGCAACAATCCGCCCATGCATTTTCTTCATGCAAATGGATTTCCACCAAATTGCTACCAGCCGTTATTTGAACTCTTAAAAACTCAATATCATCTTTTTGGAATGACGCTTCGTCCGTTGTGGCCTGATTCGAAAATAGATGAGATACAAGACTGGCATCCATTATCAGGTGATTTGCTGCACTTTCTTTCCAGCCGCGCTTCGTCTCCGCATAGTGAGGATCCCGTCATTGGAGTTGGCCATTCCATCGGAGGCATTGTCACCCTGCGGACGGCCATCCGCGACCCGAAGAAATTTCGTGCTGTGATCTTGCTTGACCCCGTGTTGTTCGTCCCATCCTTTTTGTTCATGTGGAATTTTCTCCGTGCAATTGGCTTGGGCAACAAAGTTCACCCTAAAATTGCAGGCTCCGTCAAACGGAGACGCAGGTTCGATAATTTAGACATGGTCTTTCGCGGATATCGCACGCGTGAAGTTTTCAAGTATATGAGCGATGAAAGTTTGCGCGCATATATCGCAGGCATCACAAAGCCAGCAGCAAATGGCGGCTTCGAACTTGCATACTCGCCAGAATGGGAAAGCCATATTTATCTGACGGGACTGAAGGATTTTGATCTGTGGCGCGAACTTCCCAAACTTGAAGTTCCCACACTGATCATCCGCGGCGCAGAGACAGATACATTTCTGGAAAACGCGGCAAGACTTGTAAAAAAGAAAAATAAAAAAATACGGATCGAAACGCTGGAAAAATCCACGCACATTCTGCCGTTGGAACATCCACAGCAGGTATTTGATCTGATGCAATCATTTCTTAAGGAGGTCGTATGACCGAAATAAAATATTCTTCCGCCGAGTTGATGATCGTCAACGCCGCGCGTCTGCTCAAAGATGGTGACGTGGTCTTCGTCGGCGTGGGACAACCCAACCTGGCATGTAATCTGGCAAAGCGCACACATGCCCCCAACCTGGTGATGATCTACGAAGCAGGCGTTATCGGCGCGGAGCCTGAAAGACTGCCGCTCTCCATTGGCGACCCCACACTCGTGAGCGGATCACTTTCTGTGGTGAGCATGTACGATATTTTTGCAAATTATCTTCAACGCGGTAATGTGGACGTGGGCTTCATGGGCGGCGCACAAATTGACAAGTATGGAAATATCAACGCCACAGTCATTGGCGATTACAACCATCCCAAAGTGCGTTTACCAGGTTCTGGCGGCTCACAAGAAATTGCTGCATGGGCGAACCGCTGTTACATCATGACCCCGCATCAAAAACGCCGCTTTCCCGAAAAAGTAGAATTCATGACATCCGCTGGCTTCATCAACGGCAAGGCAGATCGTGAAGCACGCGGCTTGCGCGGCGGCGGCATGGTGGGCGTAGTCACCGATATCGGTTTCATGGAGCCTGACGAAACTGGTGAAATGATCCTCACTGCGCTGCACCCTGGAAAAACAGTTGAAGAAGCCAAAGCCAACACAGGCTGGGATCTGAAAGTTGCAGAGCAGGTTCAAATTACAAAACCTGTCACCAAAAAAGAGTTAAAGATCCTGCACGAAGAACTCGACCCCACTGGAATTTATCTCAAAAGCGCCGCCTGATCGTCAATTAAAATAACCCACCAAATATCCCCCTTTACGCAAACCAGTAGAAGGGGTATACCAAAGCCAATGACCCCCTCACCTATTCGCCACATTCTTTTCGATCTTGGCGGCACCCTCATGCATGCCATCGGAGATTGGACTCCGATCTTCGATAGCGCCGATCAGGTGCTCGGTGAAAAATTGCTTGAGCACAACATCAGCATTGATCCGAAAATATTCCGCGCACGCCTGCACGCCTATTATGCCCAGCGCGAAAAAGATTTTCAGGAAACAACCTATCATTTTATATTGCGCGAACTGCTCACAGAATTGGGTCATGCCGATGTTGCTGAATCAGTTTTCAGGTCCGCGTTGGATGCGATGTACTCCGTCACACAAACCAATTGGACACTGGAAGATGATACGCTTGCAACCATCCAACAGTTGAAATCTCAAAACTACAAACTTGGCATATTATCCAATGCGGGCGATGACAAAGATGTGCAGCAGCTCGTTGAAGGTTTTGGAATTCGTGCCCACTTTGATTTTGTGCTCACCTCGGCGGCCTGTTTTTATCGCAAGCCTCATCCGCGCGCATTTGAACTTGCGCTCGCACATTGGAACATTGCCCCCGAAGAAGCCGTCATGGTTGGCGACAGTTTGGAAGCGGATATTCAAGGCGCAAATAATCTACACATGAAAGCGATCTGGATCACGCGCCGCGCACAATTTAATGAAGATGACGTGCTGCGCTTCCAACCCGACTTTAGCATGCACAGCCTCAATGAGCTTTTGCCCACCCTCGAAAAAATCTCCCCCACGCGCAGCTGACAGTTGCCGCGGTACAATCCCAGCATGACTCAACATAAACTTTTTCCTTACATCGCACTTGCGGTGGGGATCATTGCACTCAGCCTTTCAGCCATGTTCGTGCGCTGGGCAGATGCCCCTGGCCCCGTCACTGGTTTTTATCGTTTGTTGATCTCAACGATCTTATTCACGCCGTTCTTTATTCAGCGTCAAAGAAATTTACCGCCGATCGATAAAGGGTTTCTGTGGTTCCCGCTTTTGGGCGGCATTTTTACCGCATTCGATTTTGCATTCTGGAACTCTTCGCTGAAATATACAACCGCCGCCAATGCAACATTGCTCGGCAACACATCGCCATTATGGGTTGCGCTGGCCGCGTTATTTATTTTTCGTGAAAAACTGCGCGGCTCCTTTTGGCTTGGACTGATACTCGCGTTGACAGGCGCCGCCTTCATCATGGGCACAGACTTTTTATTTCACCCCACCTTCGGCCTTGGTGACTTAATGGCAAGCACAGCCGCCATTTTTTATGCATCCTACCAACTCATCACTCAGCGCGGACGAAAACACATAGACCCGTTTCGATACACATGGTTTGTCGGCATCAGCGCAACGATCGGCATGTTCATCATGAATCTTGTGCTTGGCAATTCGTTGACTGGGTATTCTTCACAAACCTGGGTCATTTTCTTTGCGACCGCCATCGTTTCACAAATGATCGGTTATCTATCCATCACCTATGCACTTGGGCACTTACCCGCTTCTGTGGTCTCCCCCACGTTGATCGGCCAGCCTGTATTGACCACCATCCTTGCCATTCCACTGCTCGGTGAAATTCCCAACACCCTGCAATGGATCGGCGGCGCGGTGGCACTGGCTGGTATTTACATCGTCAACCAATCGCATGCGCAAAACGAGCAGGAAACGCCAAACGCATAAAAGGGTTGTGTAAATTGTGTAAAACAGTAAATCCATCAAAACTGTCTTTCAGGTTAAAATCAAAGGCAGATCCCATTTCACTTCCACAGTAGGAGGAAACCATGCAATTAGACGCCATTCTCGAAGTAGCCATTGGCATAATATTCGTCTGGCTCGTTATCAGTGTTGCCACCATGGAAACTCAGAACCGCATCAGTATCTTGTTAAACTGGCGCGCGGAGTATTTGGAGAAATCCATTCTCACCATGCTCAAAGATAAAACGCTTGTGGATAAGTTTTACTCGCATCCACTGGTGATGGAACTTGCCCTGAAAGACAAAAATGGTAATCACATCAAGGATAAAAAAGGTGTGATCAAGCGGCCTGAATATATTCCCAATGCCACATTCTCAACTGTGGCGTGTGAAATCATTATGAATGCGGGCAAAGAGGGCAGCGATGTTCCTCTTGATACCATGTCACTTAGCGAAATGAAGGCCAGTGTACAGTCCCTCGCGGAGAAAAATCCAAACCTGGCGCGCATCAATCATTATCTGCTGCCCAACATGGAAAAAATTTCTGACGATATGGAAACCAAACTAGCCATATACCGCAAAAACGCGGAAGGCTGGTTCAATGATGTCATGTCACAAACCAGCGGCTGGTATAAGATCCGCGCGCAATGGCTGGCTTTCTGGATCGGGCTTGCGATTGCCGTCTTCATGAACATAGACTCGATCAACATTGCCCAAAAGTTGTGGCAGGAGCCCACAGCACGCGCTGTGATCGTGGCACAGGCGCAGGCCGAAGTACAGGCTGAAGTGCCGTCCGAGTCGTCTGTTTCATTCGCCACCGCCAAAAGTTTGAATTTCCCTGTCGGCTGGACAACCACAGCATTGGATACAAAATCCTGCAGGACGATCGATGTGATCAATTATCAATTCGTCATCCGCTCAGCAGGGACCTGTCTCTCAGTGACCAGCTTGCCTGCACTGAACAATGGCTGGGGAATGCTTGTAAAATTCTTCGGTTATCTACTCAGCGCTTTCGCCGCCGCACAAGGCGCTCCATTCTGGTTCGACATTTTACGAAAATTAGTTGGCAAACAACAGCCAGCCGCAAAATAAATTCGGTTTAATTTCAGGAGAACAATGGAAATAAAAACTACTGGTGAAAACGTACGCGTTCCAGTCAGCGTGATGAATATAAATGGGAATATTGATTCCGCCACCTATCAAGTTTTTCAGGCTAAAGCGGAAGAGTTGATCGCAAATGGAACACTCTATCTTTTAGTGGATTTCACATATGTACCCTACATCAGCAGTGCAGGCCTGCGGGCTTTGCATAACATCTTCAACAAACTGCGCTCTTTACACCAGGACGTTGACGATGACGAACTGCGTAAAAGGATGAAATCGGGCGAATACAAATCTCCCTATTTGAAAGTAAGTAATCTCTCAAACGATGTCCGCGGAGTATTTGAGTTGAGCGGTTTTGAAACCTATATCGAGATCCACGAAAACACCCAAAAAGCCCTTGCTTCATTTTAGATAGCCAATCAAAAAAGACCGTTGCGCAACGGTCTTTTTTGATTCCCATAACCTTCCTGCTATAATCACGAACATGTCCAACGATCTCTTTGACCACGCCATGCAGGAACGAATGAAAAGCGAAGCGCCGCTTGCCGCGCGCATGCGTCCGCGCACACTGGATGAATATATCGGGCAGGAACATATTGTTGGCGAAGGAAAACTTTTACAACGCGCCATCAAAGCTGATAAACTTTTTTCATCCATTATTTTGTGGGGACCTCCAGGCACAGGCAAGACCACGCTTGCACAGGTCATTGCAAACAGCACCAAAAGTCATTTTGTCACCATCTCTGCAATTCTCGCGGGCAAAGCCGATCTGCGGGTTGTGATCGAAGAAGCACTCGAACGCAGGCGGCTTCACAACGAACGCACGATCCTTTTTGTGGATGAAGTCCACAGATGGAACAAAGCCCAGCAGGATGCACTTCTCCCTCATGTTGAAAACGGAACATTCACTCTGATCGGCGCAACAACAGAAAACCCATATTTTGAAGTCATCAAAGCATTGATCTCACGCTCGCGCGTTTTTCAATTACGAAATTTGAATCAAAACGAGACGGGCATATTAATTGACCGCGCCCTGACTGACAAAGAACGCGGCTACGGCAACAAGCGCATCACACTGGACCCCGATGCCCGCTCCCATTTAATTGAAGTCTCCAGCGGCGACGCACGCAACGCCCTAAATGCGATTGAGCTGGCAGTTGAATCCACTGAGCCTGATAAAGACGGGATCATCCATGTCACCCTGGATGTGGCGCAGGAATCAATTCAACGCCGCGCAGTTCTCTACGATAAAGATGGCGACGCGCACTACGACACCATCTCCGCTTTCATCAAATCCGTCCGCGGAAGTGACCCAGATGCAGCTCTCTACTGGCTTGCAAAAATGATCTACGCTGGCGAAGATCCAAAGTTCATCATCCGCCGATTGATCATTCTGGCTGGTGAAGATATTGGTCTGGCAGACCCAATGGGGCTTGTCGTTGCATCCTCTGCGATGCAGGCATTTGAGTTCATTGGTTTACCTGAGGGAATTTATCCCATTGCGGAAGCCACACTGTATCTGGCCACGGCACCCAAATCCAATAGCGCGGGCGCGTATTTCAAGGCGATGAAGAAAATTGAA
Organism: Anaerolineales bacterium; assembly: GCA_030824405.1. Taxonomy (GTDB): domain Bacteria; phylum Chloroflexota; class Anaerolineae; order Anaerolineales; family Villigracilaceae; genus Villigracilis. Next base: position 8,426 of record JAVBXV010000180.1, read on the forward strand.
GATGAGGGACAAGTCTCTGTGCCGCGTCATCTACAAGATGGCAACCGCGATGCCGCCGCAACGGGACAGGGCAAGGATTATGTTTATCCGCACGATAGCGAAGGGCATTTCGCAGCGCAGCAATATTTACCAAAGAGATTATTGGGGACCTACTTTTACTCCCCGTCACAGGAAGGTTACGAAGCACAAGTGACTGCGCGGCTGGAGATGTGGCGTGAAGCCCAACGCAAAGCGTTAGGCATTTCAAAGACCGAAAATATCCCCGACATGAGCGAAGAAGAAATCAAAGAGATGAAAAGGAAAATCAAATAGCATGCCCACTTTACTATTGATCCGACACGGTGAAAACGATTATGTCAAAACAGGGAAGATGGCGGGACGACTGCCCGGGGTTCACTTAAATGAAAAGGGACAGAAGCAGGCTCAGGCGTTGGGCGAAGCGTTGAAGGGTGTCCCCATCACAGCCATTTATTCAAGTCCACTGGAACGGGCGATGGAAACCGCAGCGCCCATCGCAAATGCGCGCAAGTTTCAAATCATTCAAAATCCCGATCTGATGGATACGAATATTGGAAAATGGCAGGGGAAATCTTTGGCGGTGCTTCGGCTGAAAAAGGAATGGAAGATCGTGCAAAGTGCGCCGTCGCGTTTTCAATTCCCTGACGGCGAATCTTTTCTGGATTTGCAATGGAGAATTGCGAATGTGCTTGAGGGGATCATTAAAAAACATAACAAGCCAAAAGATATTGTGGCGGTTGTCTTTCACGCGGACCCGATCAAACTGGCCGTGTCTCATTTCCTTGGCCTGCCGCTCGATCATTTTCAAAAGCTAAGCTGTGACACAGGTTCTCTCACAATGCTGCAGGTTGGCGAGGCGGGCGCGAATTTGGTGAAGTTGAATCAACGCCCGCCGTTTGACTTTTTGCCAACAGAGAAAGGTAAATGAGCCAGCAATACAAGATCATCTTTGAAACCGAGAGACTGCTCCTAAGGCACCTCGTCATGAACGATCTGGCTGAATTATTCGTGTTATACAGTGACCCTGAAATTCGACAATATTTTCCAGAGGGAGTCTTGAACTACAAAGACACTCAGGAAGAGTTGGAATGGTTTTTGAATGGACACCCCAGGCATCCCGAACTTGGATTGTGGGCAACCATTCATAAAGAAACTGGGAAATTCATTGGCCGTTGCGGACTGCTCCCATGGACGATCGAAGATGTTCTGGAAGTTGAAGTGGCTTATTTACTGGACAAAGCATATTGGGGGCAAGGATTAGGAACAGAAGCCGCTCAAGCCATACTCAATTATGGATTTGAAAAATTAAACTTATCACGCTTGATCTGCCTGATCGACGCTGAAAATATCGCGTCAAAAAAAGTCGCAGAGAAGATCGGCATGAGCTTTGAAAAAGAAGGGCGGGATGAACTGGGAACCTTCCTACTTTATTCAAGTACAAAGCAAAATTCATAAATATGATTACATCTCAAATTCGCCGCTTATTAAATATCCACGAAGGCGAAAGCCGTATGGCGGCGCTGGTGATCGGCATCATGCTGCTCACTTCAGCAGGGTTCACACTAGGCAGTACAGGCATTGAAGTGCTATTTTTCGCGCGCTTCGGCGTTGAGTATTTGCCTTATATGTATATGGTTCTGGGGATATTATCTTTTCTAACTTCTCTCGGAATCACCATCTTGCTGGGCCGCTTTCAAAAAGAGACACTTTATATCTTTATCCCGCTCATCGTTGCAGGGCTAACCGTCATCGCATGGCTGGCATTATTCAGCACGTGGAATATTATTTATCCAATTCTATGGCTGGGTAAGGAAGTGATCAACTCGCTGATCGGGCTTGTCATTTGGGGCATCGCGGGAAAAGTCTGCGATACGCGCCAATCCAAACGGCTCTTTCCGCTGTTCAACGCAGGTCGCATTCTCGGCTCGGTGCTGGGCGGCATGAGCGTCGGCTTGCTCGTCAATCTGATCGGTACTGAAAATCTAATACTCGCCTGGGGGCTTGCGCTGGTTTTCACTTTCATCATGGTCAGGGCACTCTTAAACACAAACGGAAAAGTCACCGCGCCTAGATCGAGTCGCAAACGAATGCAGTCATCACTGTTTGAGGATGTACAGCAGGGATATCAATTTGTGCGCAAATCCCCGTTGATGATCTGGGTCTCCATCACAGCGGTTTTATTTTCCATCTTATATTTTTCGATCGCCCTGCCCTTTTCACAATCCGCTGTTGCGCAGTACCCCGATGAAAAAGCGCTGGCAGGATTCCTTGGTCTCTTCAATGGATTAACCACC
>JAVBXV010000115.1 GCA_030824405.1 Anaerolineales bacterium
GCTCTCTGTGCAAGCTTGGTTAGCGCGATGCCCGCTCCACTGCCAAGATATAAAAACGCGGCGAGGTAGATCGGCGCGATATTGTCACCTAATAATAATTTCGCAATAGGTGCACTTGCCCCGAAGAAGATCGCGGCGGTCAACGCTTGCAGGATGAAAGGGAGATTGGATTTCATTTTGTTAAGCCATTTCGAAAAGATGATTTGCCAGTGGAAAAATATTGACCAAAAATTCCTCGTACGGATGATTTTGCTTAATGACTTTTATGGCCTCGTTGACCAGCTCCCGTTTGCAATTGACTTCAAGTTTGTATTCGGCAACTTCAATGATTTTTCCGATTTCTCCTTCAAATGGATTTGCACTTTCCAATGGGCGGAAATATCCCTGAACAGGGGTAAGCGCTGCACAATGATCTTAATTCCCGATTCGGCCAACGCCGATCTTTGCGAGTTCATCGCGTAATTTCAGCGCATATTCTTGCGGGATAAAGATTTCAAGTTTTACATCTGTAAAGTTTTCCATGCCGCGTGTCCTTGTGCTTTTTGCCTGCATACCCTTAAAAAGTTTTTTTGTGAATAAACTGCTTGATCTCTTCGAAAGCTTTTTTGCTTTCAGGAACCAGATCTCCCAGCGCATGCCAGACGTGCCACATTCCATCCCAAACTTTGAGTGTCACATCCACGCCAGCGGATCTGGCTTTTTCTGCGAGCGTACTTGCATCATCTACCAATATCTCGTCACTGCCAACCTGAATTAATAACGGTGGAAGATCATGCAGGTCGGCAAAAATTGGCGAGACCAGCGGGTTGCTGAAGTTTGATTCGTTTGTGTAGCACAAAGCCCATTCGCTTAAAACATCCGCATTCAGAACTGCTTCCACTTTTGATTTTGTGCTGTGAGATCGTCCCTGCATGGTCAGGTCTGCCCATGGAGATATGCAGATCATCGCCGCAGGCAGCGCTTCTTTCTGGTCTCGTAATGCTGCTACAACTGCGAGGCCTAATCCGCCGCCCGCTGAATCTCCTGAAATGATAATGTCTTTGGCCGCATGGCCTTGAGCCAGAAGCCAGTGATAAATTTTCAACACGTCATCGATCGCCGCAGGGAAGGGATGTTCGGGTGCGAGGCGGTATTCAGGAAGCAGTATGTTCATCTTCAATGTTTGTGCCATCGGGATGCACATCATCAAATGAGATGCGATCGAACCTGTCACATATCCGCCGCCGTGGAGGTGTAAAACCACTTTGGATCTATCTGCACCTGAGGGGCGTATCCATGCCGCAGGGAGATCAGCGGCTGTGATGTGTTCGATGTCCATGCCTTGGGGCGGGCGGCTCGCAAATTTGGCGGTGTTGGCAGATTGCGCGCGATACTCGGCGATCGTCAGATGCTTTTCCTTAAAAGTTTTGCGAAGTATGAATTTCCAGAAGCGGCTTCTTAAACCAAGTTTTGTCATCCTCTCACATTCCTGCCGTAGCCTGCTTCGGCTAGAACTTTTCCATCTTCAAAGGCGGTCTTGCCGCGCAAGACAACTTTTTTAACTCTGCCTTTTACTTTCCAACCTTCGAACGGAGTCCAGTTACAGCGTGTGAATTGTTCGGCAGCTTTGATCTCGTAGGTTTCATTCTCGTCCACTTCGACCCAGGTTTCAGGTTGTTCGGGGAGATTGAAAATATTTTTTGGATTCGTATACATCCTGACAAAAATATCGTCCATTGTCAATCGGCCATCGTCCACGGCGGTGAGTAGAAGTGGCAGTGCGGTTTCCAGCCCGGGGAAGCCAGGCGGGGGATTGTCTGAGTCTTTTTCTTCGATGGTGTGCGGAGCGTGGTCTGTGGCGAAACAATCGATCACATCCATGTGCTGCCAGAGGGCGGCCACATCTTCCTTCGTTGACAACCGCGGACGGACTTCGCCGCGCCCGGGATGCCCATGCGAGATGACGGGGATGTCATCCTTCGATAAAAACAAATGATGCGGGCAGACTTCGCAGGTCACTTTGATGCCCTTTTCCTTCGCGGCTTTGATCAGTAAAACTTCTTCCTTCAAAGAGATGTGCGCAATGTGAACGGGCCTGTCATAGATGGCGGCGAACAAAATTGCCGCGGCCATGGTTCTGCTTTCAGAGTGTGCAACCAGCGGAAGTGTTTTTGGATACTTCTCGAAATGCGGCTGCCAGAGAGTCATGTCATCAAGGCGCAGTTCTCCAAAGGTGGAGTCAAGGTACATCTTTAGCCCGGCAGCTGTCCCTGAGAGTGAAGCGGCGATGTCTGCATTGTCTGGGCCTGCGCCGATGTATTGTCCAAAGTCACAGCGCGCTTTTTGTCTGGCGGCATTCAAGGCGAGATCAAGCGTGGCTGCGTCAAAGATGGGCGGCTTGGTGTTGGGCATGGCCAACACGATGGTAAACCCGCCAGCGAGCGCGGCAGATGTGCCAGAGTCGAAATCTTCCTTGTGGGTTGCGCCAGGTTCGCGCAAGTGGACGTGCGGGTCGATCAGGCCTGGAAGTTTTATCATGGGGGTGTGTCCTTGTTGCGTCGTTTTGAGCGGAGTGAAAGTATAAAAAAAAGAGAGCCGCTAAAAGCGACTCTCAAATTCAAAAAATAAAAATACCCATTCCAAAGAAATGTTGGCGGAAATGTCGTTTGGGGTTGGGCTGTCTGTACATTGCGCTAAATTTTACGTTGATTCGCAGGAGTGTCAAGAGCCGAGTTTTTGTGGACTCATGGGCTGCCAAAATCGACGACAATATAATCTCCATAGGAGCCGTTCGAAAAATAAGCGTAGCCAACGCCCATCTCGGATGATCTGGAGTTGAGGATCGCGTCGCGATGGATCTTGTCGCTCATCCACCAGCTCATGGCTGCCTGCGGTCCACCGCCGCCGTAGATGATCTCTTCGATGTAGGAAGATGAATAACCTGCCGCGGAAGTTCGCGTATAAACAGACGAGCCGTTCGAACCTGTGTGGCTGATGCTGCTGTTGCAGGCCATATCTGCGGCGTGGCTTTGCGCCGCGGATGCTAGCTGTGAATTCATGTTCAACGCGGGCAGGCCTGCGTTTGCGCGCTCGGCATTGATCAGGGCTGCGATCTGATTCACATAGCCTGCGTTTTGGTTGTAATTGCAGTTCGTGTTCGCGGTTCCGCCAGCGGATGTGTTGCTGGTTTGTGTGGCGCCTGTTCCCAGGGTGGGCACTACCCCGCCGCCGACAATGATCTTTACCCAGAAAGTTTTTTCGATGCCGATGAAAACATCTTTGCCCGCAGGGTCATTCAGGGTGAAGTATCCTGTGTAGGCTCCATTCGCGGCGGGCGCGGTCAACTCTACTGAAACGAGGACATTATCCTTCGGAAGCGTATCAGGTATCGGCGCGGAGAGAGGCGCGTTCATTTGGTCGCCTGCTGCGAACTTGAGTGCATAACTGATCCATGGGCAGGTGCCTGTGTTTTGGAATTCCCAGGTCTTGGTAAATTTTTCTCCTGCTTTCACCTGGGTATTATCTTGAATGGTGACATCACGCAAGAGGACGGCGGTGTTCGTGCAGTTTGCGGGCGCGGTGATGGCGAGAGTTGGAGAAATGGTTTCCACGGGCGCGGGTGTTGAGGTGGCAGGGACAAACCCCGCTTTTGTTGGAACCAACGTGGCGGTGACAAAATTTGTTTGCGGTGTTTTCTGCTCATCCGAATCCACTGAAATGGATACGCAGGCGCCGAGCAGGCTGGTTAAGAGAAGGAGGAACATTATTTTTTTATACATTTGTTTTCTTGCCTAGAACATCATCATCTGCCCTTTGGATTCTTCCACAGGGTCGCTGGCGGTCTGTTCTTCAAAGGTCTCGCGCGTCAAGATTTGAATTTCAAGCAGGCTGCGCAGTAAACGGTATTTCACTAATTTATATTTTTTCAAATACGATCTGAGGGCTGGGTCACGTCCCTGTTTGTAGGCGGCCAGCGCGGCGCGCCCGCCAGGGATGACGATCACGGTTTGTTCGTCTGCGTTTTCCAGCGCGCGGCCAAGCAAGGCAGAGGCGAGCACGTTGAATTTTTTTACGGTCTTTCCGTTTTCCTGCCAGCTTAATATTTTGTCGTTGACTGATGAACGATAGTTCAAGCGGCTGCCGAGTGTGGTCAGCAGATCAAGTGTGTTTTTGACTGCCTCGCGCCGTGTTGCGGCTACATCTTCATCACGCAGTTTCCACGCGGCACCGTCTTTGAGCGCGTATGAATTTAATACGGCATAGATCAACCCTTTAGACGGGGTCATCAACCCTGGAAAACGCGGATATAGATCCGCTTCCACTTCCAAAAAGATGGTGCTTGGATTCTTTTGCAAATACGTCACCACCGCAACTTCAACGCGGTCTGAAAGTGACTCGCTTGTCGCGAAGTCCGCGCCCCACATGCCCGTGTCTACATTTTCGCCTGTTGAATAATGGACAAAGCCCTCGTCATCTTTCAACGCGGCTTCAAACAGACTTTGCGTTTTTCGCAGGGTTTCATCAAATTCAAACTCAGGTTGTTTCAGCAAACTGGTCTCTGTGCATGCGATCAAGCCTGCCAGATGCAAATGTAAATATCCTGCAGGCTCTCCGCGTGCAGATAAAAATTCGCGCATCGCTTTTCGGACCACTTCAACAGTTGCAGGGCCAGCTTTTTCTTTTTGTATACTTTTCCAATGTACCTGAACAGGATCGTGCTCGGTTCGCAAGGCAACACTGGTTAATTTAAATCCTGCGGCTTGCGCGGCAGTTAATGCCGATGTCATGAAAGCAGGTTCGGGTTCAGGCAGCAGCCCAAACATGGGCACGTCATTGGCAAGCAACTCGCTCAAGTGACTGAAGATCGCATGCAGCGCCGTTGCGCTCCACGCCCAGTCATAACGCCTGCGCCGCAGCGCAACTTTATACGGCTCCACCGCATCGCTGCCCCACAGCCAGCCCGCCCACAAAGCAGACAGCGTCCAGAACGCCTGGTTGGGACGCGGCACAGAACCGATGACTGCCACAATTGGAATTTCTCTTTTGACTTCATGTGCCAGATCTTTGAGACGGCCTTCATAGATGCAGATGCCGCCGCTCTCTGGAATTTTCTTCGGCCACGCTTCAAACGGGACCGTTGCGCCTGTTCCTGTCCAAAGGCTTAATCCACGCTCGAGCATCATCCACACATTGTTCTCGCGGAATTGACTCGGCGTGCTCAATTGTTTGGGCCGCGGTCTTTCTGCTGGATGTGCCCACAATGTATTGCCTGCGTCACACGCCAATAGTACAAGCGCGGTCAATGCGCGTTTTCTTTCTGGCGATAAATTCAAACTGTGCAGGCGGTTGGTGATCGTAGTCAACACATACAGTGGGCGCGGCAAATAATGTTGAATGGCTTCTTCCGCATAGATGCGGTCTTCATCATTTAATGCCACCACGCGTTCAAAGGCACGCGAACGATGCAGAGTATCTGTTTCGGCGATCTTCTTTGCGCGTTCCTTGTCTTCTTCTGTGGCGGCGCGCTCGCCAGAGTCTCCGCACTGTTTGCATTCATAGATGCGGCCATACGGCACATCTTCATCCTTGCGCCAAAGGAAGGACTGTGCCTCGATCTTCTGATTACATTTTTCGCATGTGGTGAGATAAAGAGATTGAAGGTGTGCGCCGAGGCGTTCGTCCCCTTTTTTGACGGCGCTGAGGTCTGCCAGAGCGGCGGTGAATTCTGATTCAGGCGGCGGGTTGGCAAAGGTTTCCAGCAGAAAGCGGGTGATGGGATTGTTCACCGTCACCAGTACACGATATCCACTGCGGGCGGCTTCAAGCACAAGCTGCGGCGAGAACCCGAATGGGTCGAGTACCCAACTACCAGGCTTCACCTTGGACGTGTCCACAGGCTGGGATTGAAGCGCAAGCCACGCTGAGATCACTCCCTCTTCAAGCGGAGGAAGGAAGCGTGAAAGCGGCCCTGAGTCTGCGGGTTTGAATCCTGGAATATACGGTTGATGATCCATCTTGGGTTAAGTATACATCCCAGAAGGAAAGCATGTTTTATTTTTTCGCAGAAAATATCTCAAAAAGAGGAATGGGCCAATAGAGTGTGGCTTTAGAGGGGGCTGCTCAAGGGCTTTCTGGGAGTGGAGTTTATATCTATTTCAATAGCAGAGAGCATGATCTGTATGCCAAGGATGACAGATAATGTGGGAAGCATGACTGTGCCCGTGGGCGCAGGAATATCACGGCTGGCGTATTCGATCCATTTTATTGTGCCGAACAGAAGTCCAAACGATAACAACGGAATTCCAATGATGATGTAAAGCGACATGATCGAAAAGTCGTAAATATAGTATTTCAACAGAATGCGGTGCATGAATGTTTTGAATAGTTTTACTGGAAATTCAAACAACGCACGCCGCACTGATAAATTCGAAGTTTCATTTCCGTAACGTGCAGGGATGGGGATATCCATAATAAAGGCGTTGATCAGGTATAAATTTGCGAGCATGGATGTTTCAAAAAAGTAGCGTTTTTCTATTTGGTCAAGTGAAAGTTGTGCAAGGACCTCGGTGCGAACGGCAAAATATCCGTTGGTGGGGTCAAATATGCTCCAGTAGCCAGTGGCTGCTTTTGTAAGAAAACTTAATCCCAGATTTCCAACGCGGCGGATAAAAGGCATTTTGCGAAGGGAGACAAAATCTCGAAAGCGATTGCCTTTTGTGTAATCTGCCGTGCCATGAATGAGTGGAGTCAACAGGGCAGGAATGAAAGCGGGGTCCATTTGCCCATCGCCGTCCAGTTTGACGACGATCTGCGCCCCAAATTCCATCGCTTTTCGAAAGCCTGTCACCATGGCACCGCCCACGCCCTGGTTTTCGCGGTGCTGAATCAGGGTGATGCGGCTGTCTTTTTTCGCCGCAGCAGTTACCAGGTCCGCAGTGGAATCGGGCGAAGCGTCATCCACCACGATAATATGCTTAATGTAGTCAGGAATCCCGCCAAGCACGGCTTCAATGTCACGCTCCACGCGATAGGCAGGGATGATCGTGGCAATGTCATAACTGTCGAATTTCATGGCTAAAATTGTACTCGAAAAGGTGATAGAATTATTTTTAAAGGAATCCATATGGCCCCCGGGGAACGCATACTTATCGTTGAAAATGACCCAGACATAGCAGATTTGATCGGTAGACAGTCCCTCAAGCCAATGGGCTATCAAGTGACTGTGGCGGGGGATGCATCATCAGCGATTAAATCTGCGCTTCAAACTACCCCAGACCTGATCCTGGCTAATTTAAATTTACCCGGCCTGAGCGGAAAAGACCTTTTAACGGCCTTGAGTTCACAGGGAGTTCGTGCACCTGTGATCATGATCGCTGAAAAAGGACAGGAAGTTGATGCCATTCAGGCGTTTCGCCTGGGCGCAGTGGATGCGCTTTTTTGGCCTGTGCGCGATGCTGAAGTGGTTTCTTGTGTAGACCGCACGTTGCGCCAAACGCGGGAAACACGTGAACGTCAAAAATTAGACCGTCAAGTGGCGGCTATGAATGAAGAATTGCAGCATCGTCTGCGTGATCTGACAACGCTGCTTTCCATGGGCAAAGCGATGGTTTCCATTAAAGATCAACGCCAGTTGTTTGATCATATTTTGGATGGAGCCATGCAGCTTGCTGAAGCCGATATGTGCTGGCTGTTGCAGCGTGATGAACGCAGTCAGGCTTATGTACTGCGGGCGCAGCGTAATTTGCCAGAGGTTTGGGCTAAAAAGATGAACCAGCCCGTGGATGACGGCATCAGTTCGCTGGTGTCATTCTCTGGGGAGAGTCTGGTGATGAATGGCGAACCCCTGCAAAAGTTTAAGATCGCAGCGCTTGGTAAATCTGTGGCTGTGATCCCGATCAAGATCCAAAATGAAGTCATTGGTGTGTTGATCGCGGTACGAAAAAGTGACCGTGAGATCGGGCGCAATTCGCAGACGCTCCTTGAAGCCGTTGCAGATTACGCATCTATTTCATTGGTGAATGCCCGCTTGTTTCAAGCATTAGGGCAAAGTACGGAAAATGCACGCAGTGGTGAGAAGCACCAATTTGCCGCATTAGATTCAATAAGAAATTCTGTTCGTGAAGAAGTACAGGCGGCCACATACCCGCTTAATTTAGTAATGACAGAAATGCCTGGTCCATTAACTGGCGAGCAGAGAAAGGCGCTTGAAGCTGTGCAGGCCGCCCTTCTTCGTCTGGTTAACGCGTCTGAAAAAACGATCCCACCAACACGGTAATTCACGATATACCCTGAGCGCATGGCTAAACACGATCTCATTTTATTAGCACTGGATCCATCCAACATCCTTGATCTTATGGAACGCACTCTGCGCGCCGCTGGTTTTGAGGTCGCGGTTGTGCATGATAAGGTTGGCATGGATCTATCCATACAAGTGGCCATCCCTGCGCTGGTTATTGTTGGGGAGATGTTTTCAGGCGTTGATGGCTTTTTGATTTCGAGCGAACTGCTTGAACGCTTTCCCACACTTCCCATATTAATGTATGCAGATCAGGATCGCAGCGGTATTGCTAAAAAAGCATTGAATGTTGGAATAAGCGATTATTTATATCCGCCGCTTAAGTTGGATGATATTGTTGCGGCAGTGAACAAGGCTATGAATCGTGCCAGTCGGTTGGGTGACTGGCTTCGACGTGAGGTGCGCCGTACTACATCGTCCCTTGCGGAGAAGGCCAGTATTTCTGAATCTGAACGGACGAAGCTTGAGGCGGTCATTAGCAATATTCAGGATGGCGTGATCGTGATGGATGACCATCAAAATATCCTGCTGATGAATCCAGCAGTTCATGAGATATTCAAACTTGAAGGGCATTTATTTGTCGGGAAACACCTGAAGGACGTGATCACCAATGCGGATCTGTGGGCTTTATTGTCCCGTTCCAGCGAAGGTGCCTTGAAATATCACGAGATCAATTTTGATGATGGCCGTGTGTTCAATGCGCAATATACCCCGATACCCAAGATCGGCGCCGCCATTACCATGCAGGATATTTCCTATCTCAAGGAACTTGATCGTTTGAAAAACGATTTTATTCATACGGTTTCACATGACCTGCGCTCCCCGCTGACGGCCATCCTTGGATATACCGAATTGATCGAACGGACGGGTTCGCTTAATGAAAACCAGCATGAATTTGTGCATCGTTTACAGAGCAGTGTTCAACATATTGCGACCCTGATCAATGACCTGTTGGACCTTGGACGCCTTGAGGCTGGGTTCGATACCCGACGTGAGGTTGTTCAGTTGGAAGGGGTCTTGAAATATACGGTCGATATGTTCGACACGCAGGCCATAAAAAAGAATATTCATATACAGGTTGATATTGCTCCCGATCTAAAACCATTGCGAGCCAACCCCATTCGTATTCGCCAAATGCTGGATAACCTGGTGGGAAATGCCATTAAGTATGCAACAGATGGCGGACATATCTCAATAAGTGTGTCCACGCACGATAACCAGCTTATATTAAAGGTGGAGGATGACGGCCCAGGCATCCCGCAGGAAGAGCAGGGTCGTATCTTTGAAAAGTTCTATCGCGCAACCAATATGGTCTCCGGTGGAATTCAAGGCTCGGGTCTGGGACTCGCCATTGTCAAATCGATCGTGGAAAGTCATCAGGGGCGGGTGTGGGTTGAATCAACAGTTGGCAAAGGTTCCAAATTCTTTGTCCTGCTCCCCGCAGCAACAGATTGATCGATATAAAACCTATAAAAAAGCGCGGACAATATTGTCCGCGCTTTTTGTTTACTCGGAACCCAGTCCCATCTCAGGGATGGGTGGAAGCTCGCCGCTGTATAGCCAGTCATCAAAGAACTGACTTAGCTCCTGCCCGCTGGCCTGCTCGGCAACGGTAATAAAATCATCGGTTGTGGCATTGCCGCCTTTGTATTGGTCATGATAGGTTCGTAATGTTGCAAAGAATGCCTCATCGCCAATTTCCAGCCGCAGTGCGTGGAGGGTTAATCCGCCCCAAACGTACACGCCGCCATTAAATAGATCATCAGCGGGCGGGTTACCTGGAGGGGTTACGTATTCGCGATATTGCACCATGTCGTCATACGAATAGCCGATCCATTCATCCAATGCTGCGCGGCCGTCAGTGTGCTCGATCCACAGTCCTTCGGCGTAGGTGGCGAAACCTTCATTAAGCCAGATGTCGCTCCAATCGGCCACACTGACACTGTCTCCAAACCATTGATGCGCCAGCTCATGCGCAACTGTTAATTCTGTTCCCTCAACATCATTCAGGTCGATCATGTCCACGCCAAAAATGGACATGGTCTGGTTTTCAAGGGCTGCACCAAATTCAGTATCCATCACCAGCGCGCCGTACACTTCAAATGGATATGGCCCGAATAGCTCGCCAAAATAAACAAGCATTTCACCCTGGCGGGCGAACGGTTGGTTTACTTCCGTGGGCAGGTCTGTTGCGTAATAGTTTCTAATTGGAATGCCATTGGGTGCAGACATGGTTTCAATGTCGAATTCATCGATGTTGATCGTCGCCAGATAACTGGCCATGGGGTCGCGTGCCTCAAAGACAAACGTCGTTGTATTCCCGTTCTCGATCATTTCAGTCATGATGCCATTGGCGGCCACTTCAAAGGGTTTCGGCACTGTCACGCGGAACGTGTAGGCGGCCTTGTCCAATGGATGATCGTTGACAGGGTAAAAGGTTGCTGAG
>JAVBXV010000275.1 GCA_030824405.1 Anaerolineales bacterium
GTCTTAAACTGAGTGCAAGATAGTAAAAAAGGAGAATGCCATGAACGCTTCTGAGATCATCTTGTTACTCTTCGTCCTTCGCCTAGTACTTCCTGCTGTAGTGCTGGTGCTGATCGGCGAGTTGTTACGTCGCAAAGAATCCAACTATTGGTTGAAGTGAGGTTGCTATGAATACTACTTCTATTCTCGTTGTACTGACTGGTTTGTTCGTTCGTTTGGCCATCCCGCTGTTGGTCACCGCCTTCGTCGTTTTGATGCTGCGCAAGTTGGACGCGCGCTGGCAGACCGAGGCTGAGCAGGAACGCAAGGCGCTGCTGGTCAAGGACGAAACCCCATGCTGGAAAGAACAAGGACTGCCAATGGAAGAGATCCAGCTTCGCGCTTCAAAAAGTGAACAGCCTTGCTGGCAGATCCATCGTTTATCAAATGGGTATTTGCGGGAAGCATGTCTTGATTGTGATGTGTTCCTCTCTGCCCCTATCCCTGTTGCAAAACACATAACTGCCCACATTTAATAAGGAGATGCAGAGATGTTCCTACGAATTGAAAAAGTTTTAATTTCACTGATGTTTGCCCTGGTGTTTGCGGGCGCTACAATGGTTGTTGCTTCTGCCCAGGACGGGACCCCTCCGCCCGTACAGGAAGAGGGGGATACTTGCGCGGATTGCCACGAAAATTATCAGATGAGCTGGCAGAACGGTCCACATGGACATGCCACAGATGACCCGATCTTCGTGAACGCATGGACAGATCAAGGCAAGCCCAGCGCTTGTTTGGCCTGTCATGTGACTGGTTATGACGAAGCAACAGGCACCTGGAAGGAAGATGGCGTCACTTGCGCCGCCTGCCATTCTGATACTGGTGGAGAACACCCAAAGACCACCATGAGCGTGGACGGCACTCCCAATACCTGCGGTACCTGCCATACAGATACACGTTTTGGCTTGAAAGATTGGGAAGGCAGCACACATTATTCGGCGGGCATGGAATGTTCCTCCTGCCACGATCCACACAATGCTTCTTTGAAGATCACCGTCAATTTGAAGGATCAAACTTCAAAGGATGCTTCCCGTTTGTGCATCAGCTGCCACGAAGAAGCCAGCATGAACTTCCCGTATTCGATCCACAACCAGCAGGGCGTCACTTGTATCGACTGCCATCTTGAGCATCTTGAAAACGCCAATACGGAGATCCACGCAGTTGCAGATCATTCATTCAAGGCCAGTGTCCAGACTTGTAACTCCTGCCATGCAGATCAAATGCACGCAGGTGGGGAAGCAGTTGCGACCGATGAGACCGCGAATGTTTTACTGCCTGTCGTTGAACCCACACCTGCTTTGGAAATGGCCTCCATTACCCCTGAGCCCAAACCCGTTTCTCCACTTGGATATGCAGGTCTGGCCGCGTTGATCGGTATTGCCGCAGGCATGGTATTGGCTCCTTATCTCGAACGTGGATATCGAACTCTCGTAAAGAAATCCAGCGAGGTGCATCATGACGGAAAATAATTTCAGCCGCCGTGATTTCATCAAACTTTCTGGCATTGGTTTGGCGGTTGCCGCCGCAGTAAATACGATCACGAAAGTGGAAGCCTCTGAAGGCGTAAAAGGAAAACACCAGTGGGCAATGGTCATTGATCAGGCGAAATGCACAGGCTGTGACCAATGTGACCAGGTTTGCCATGCACACAATGACATCCACCCTGACCTGCACTGGAACAAAGTGGTCAATGCGGGTGAGATCAATGGCCAGATGGTCTATCTGCCGCGCCCTTGCATGCACTGTGAGCACGCTCCCTGTGTGGAAGTTTGCCCCGTAGGCGCATCCTATTACCGCGAAGACGGCATTGTGATGATGGACTACGACAAATGCATTGGCTGCCGATATTGTCAGGTGGCGTGCCCGTACGATGCCCGCGCTTTCAACTGGGAAGCCTTCACTGGCGATAACCCAGCAGTTCCTGAATGGGGCGAGCCAGAAATAGAAAGACGCCCGCGCGGCGTCCCTGAGAAATGCTCCTTCTGCTACAACCGCATTGACCGCGGCATGGCAGTTGGCCTCGTCCCTGGTGTGGATGCGGAAGCAACTCCCGCTTGTGCGGTAGCCTGCCCGACTGGCGCTCGTGCATTTGGCGATCTCAACGATCCCAATTCAAATGTCAGCCAGATCCTGAGAGAGAACCCCTCCTATCGTTTGCGCGAAAATTTGGGAACTAATCCACGCGTATATTATCTACCTGTTACTGAAGACAGGCTTGTAGCGGAGAGCTAACATGAGCGCGATCATTAAAACCATTCGTGAGAATATTACAACTCCCTGGGGCTTGTGGCTTCTATTCCTCGGAACCCTGATGTCTGCCGCCGCAGTCGCTGGTATTTCAGTATTTTGGTTCGGCCTTTCGATCACCAACCTCACAGACCTTGTCCCCTGGGGTTTGTGGATCACGCTCGATCTCTCGTCCATTGCAGTGAGTGCAGGTGCATTTAGCTTGTGCGCGGGTGTCTATCTCTTTGGCCTCAAACGCTATGCACCCATCGCACGCACCGCCACATTCGTAGGCCTGATCGGCTACACCATGGCTATGCTGGCGCTCATCCTCGACATTGGCCGCCCCGATCGTTTCTGGAAATCACTCGTGTTCTGGAATACACATTCCCTGCTTTGGGAAGTGACAATGTGCGTGATGCTCTACCTGACCGTGCTTCTTTTCGAAACCATGCCCATTCTCGCATCCTTCGATTGGCTGCGCAAAAAATATCCACGCATCGCAGCGAAGATGGAAAGTGTCCATCACTATGCGCCCGTGCTTGCCATCATCGGCCTTGGTCTCTCCAGCTTGCATCAATCCTCACTGGGCGCGGTCTACGGCGTCATCAAAGCCCGCCCCATTTGGTACAAACCTGAAATGGCTGTTCTGTTCATGTTCTCGGCCATCGTCGGCGGCATCGCCATGACCTTGCTCGCATCCATGCTTTCGGCCCGCTTGACCCCCAAGGCCAAAGTCAACGATATGCTGGTGGAGCGTGTAGCCCAATTCCTCGGTTATTTGATGATCGGCTACTTATACTTCCGCGCGTGGGATTGGCTTGCACAAACCTACACCTACGAACCTGGACGCACCGAAGCGTTTGAACTGCTCACCAAAGGGACGCTCTCCTTCAACTTCTGGTTCGGCGAGATGATCTTTGGAGCGCTTCTTCCTACCTTCATCCTGCTCTACAAACCCACACGTTTATCCCCCTTCTGGCGCATGCTCGGCCTGGCGATGATCGTGGGCGGCGTGGTGGCCTTCCGCTTTGACACGAACATCGTCGGTTTCCTTGCGGTCATCTCCTACCTGCCAGGCGAAGCACTGATCTCGTACACACATTACACCCCGTCCCTCGTAGAGTGGGTGACTGTGCTGGGAGTTATCGCCTACGGCTTACTGGCCTTCTCTCTCGGCGTGAAGTACCTGCGCGTTGTAGATCATCGCATCACCAACGAAGAACATGAAACCGTCACTGTTGGCGTAGGTGACACCGTCAATGCGTAACGCGTAATCAGTAGTAAACGCGAAAGATCAACAACAAAAAATAAAAGAGAGGCGTTCCAAACGGAACGCCTCTCTTTTATTTATCACTTTTTACTTTTGTTACGGCGCAGATGTCGCGTCCACTGATTGTGAAATGGGTGGTACGGTTTCCAGCGCGGTTTCTTCAGCGTTGATAAAGCCATAGATTCCGCCGAGCATGGCAACGGTCAGAATGGCAGCGATGGGGTAGTAGATCATTTGACGCTTGCGAAGAGTCGCGGCATCGGGTCTGCGGTCCACGAGCCCAGCTTTGATATCCGCAAGTTCGAGAGGATGTTCGTGCAACATATCCTGCTCGGTAATTTCTCCAGTGAACATGGCTTTGTTGAAGCGTTTGATGTGTACGCCATACATGTGCCAGATGATGATGGCAAGTACAGCCAGTACAGCTTCGCCGCCATGAGCCGCTTTTGCCGCAGGGATGAATTCACCAGGCAGGAATTGCGTGGCGGTGATCGGGTTCCACATCAGGAAGCCAGTGGCACCCATTACGGCGGCGCCCCAAACGAAAGCCCAATATTCCATTTTTTCTTCGAAGGTGTAACGTCCCATTTGAGGGTAGGTCTTTACGAAGCCCACGTTATAAAGCACGGCCTGAAGACCGTCTTTGGCATCCTGCAAGGAGGGCAGCATGGACATCTGGTCCCTGAGCACGAAGACACTGTAGCCCATGACGAGAATATGCCAGGCTGTGCCAAGCATCATTACGATGGCGCCTGTGTGGTGGATGGTGCGCAATACTTCGATACCGCCAAGTGCTTGAACAACTGCAATGGAAATGCTTGAGGTTGCGAATTTCTGAGGAATACCCGTAAGACCGAGGGTGACAAAAGAAAGCATCATGATCCAATGTTCAATGCGGCGCGCAATCGGGAAGCGCTGATAGACTTGAGTAACCTTATTCATTAGTGCTTTGCTCCTTTCCTGCGGTTGATAGTAGCCCTGTAAATATCGGTGATGATGAAGAAGATCATGCCGCCGATTACCGCAGGAATAAAGAATTTGTAGAAGAGGTTGACGAAGTAGACGATCGGATAATGCTCAGGGCTGGGTTGGTAGTGACTCATCCATGCATCTGGGAAGTTGGCAGTGGCATCTGGATGGCAGTTCTGGCATTTGACGAGCAGGTTTTCGCGCAGGGCGATGCCTGTTTCGGCATTGTCCACTTTGGCGATATCATGCACGCCGTGACAATCAGAACAAACTGCTTTGTTGGTTTCCTGTCCTGGGAACTGCTGTTCGAAAAGCGTTACCGTTGTGCCGTGGAAATCGGCCACATAGGTTTCTGTCACTTCGGTGGAGAGACCGTACTTGTCCATGATCTCTGGATTGTCGTGGCAGTCAGAGCAAAGGGCGGGGGTGTTGTTGCGGAAGGAGGCAGTAGTGGGGTCGTCAATGTCGTGCACACCATGACAATCTGTGCAGGTGGGTACGTCTGTATTGCCATCAGCCAATGCTGCACCATGCACGCTGTTCTTGTATTGGTCATAGGTTTCAGTGTGGCATTGGGCGCAAGTGGCAGGAACATCTCTGCGCGCGGCAATGGTCAACTGTCCGCTTTCCTGGCCGATGATGCGTCCCTGTGTATGGGGATTGTGGCAGTCTGAGCAGAGCGGGGCGTTTTCGTTGCCCTCGTCCATGGCAATTTGGTGAACACTGTCGTGTGCTTTTGTGTATTGGTCTTCGTGACATTCCTTGCAGGAGTCTGCGAAGGTGAGCGAGAAGTCACGTGTGTTTGTTGCTTTTACAGTGGGATGTGGATAATCGCTAATGTCTGTATGACAGTCGACGCAGGCGATTCCTTCTTCGCTGTGAACTGACAGCCCAAATTGAGTTGGGTTGATCGTGACGGGGAGTGATTCACTGCCGAGGGTGATGTCGATTCCCTCTTCCTGATGGCAGGCAAGACAGAAGTCGTTGTTCGGCTTGTCTTCCTGGTAGGAGGGGGCTGCCTGGGCAGGCGAAGCGAAAAGAGCTAAGGCGAAGACGAAAAGTCCGATGCCGAGAAGCAGGATAACGGTCCAAATGCGAGGCGGGCGAATTTGTATCCTTTGTTGCATTACATTCTCCTTAAGTCGTAAAAATAATTCACGTATTATAGTCCGAAATAATGTCATGGGGTGAACGCCCCAATTGTAAAAGGGGTTGTAGGGGGGATGAAGTGCTGAATATCACTGATTTGGTGTGATTAATAAGGCAATAAAAAATGGCGGGCGCATAACGCGCCCGCCATTGTCTTGCTTTGTTCAGAAACTTACGGACGAGTGTAGGTGCTTACGTTGCCACCGAGATCTTCAATGGAGTCAATCAGGAACTGCATGACATATTTAGGATTGTGGACGAATGCGCCTGGGTCCTTCTGGACGTATTGGTAGTTGAATGCGGCTTTGACCAAACGAGGGGTCCAAGTGGCATAGGACTTGCCATCAGCACCGAAGTAGTACGGGTAGGCATGGCCGTCATATGCAATGTCGCCGCCGTTTGCTGTGGCATAGACTTGCATTTGAGCAAAGAGGGCTTCAGCGAGGGTATCGATTTCGCCCTTGATGCCTTCTGTTACGTCGCCGTCGCCATCATAGTCCACATCGCTTTCGCGGACTGCTAATGGGTCTGTGGTGTCGTGACAGGTTTCGCAGGATTCGACCTTGGGTTCAAGAGCGTGGACATCGTGACAGTCCTGGCACTTGTTCATCTTGCCGGCTTCGTCTGCGTGCATGTTCTGGCCTACGTATTCCTTGCCTTCGTACTGGTAAGCGCCTTGAACATCACCACCGAAGAGTGTTGCGCCTGCGGCGAAGTAATGGATGTTCTTGAAGCGAACCTTGGGATCAACTGTGTCGAGATCTTTGCCTCGGAGAGCAGCGTTCATGCTGGCTGTGGATTCACGTCCCATATGGCAGGAGATACAAAGGTTGCCATCATCGGCTATGAATTTGCCATCAGCATCTGTACCGCCAAGGCTGACTGTCTTGCCGCTGGGGAATACAACGGAAGCCACTGTATAGCGTTCGGGCCAGGCAGTTTCGTTATGGCAGGTGGAGCACATGAAGCCATTGCTGGAAGGCATGGACTGAACGCCAGTGGTGGAGGTTGTGCCGTTGGGGGTTACAACTGTTGTGCCGCCGTCCTTAAGGAAGGTGGGCAGGCCTTGTGCGGTGTGACATTTCACGCAGCCGAAAGGTACGATGTAGTTAGGTTCACCTTCTTCGGTGAAGTCCCAATCGCGGAAGGGCATGGTATCGCCAGCAAAGTGACCCGCGTCAGTGCGAGCGAGTGTGCTGGTGTCGCCGCCGAGGTCAGCGGTCGAGTCGAAGAGAAGTTGTACGATGTACTTATTGCCGTGAGCAAACGCACCTGGATCCTTGAGGGATACCTGGTAGTTGTAAGCGGCTTTAAGCAGGCGGGCGGTCCAAGTGCTGTAACCCACTGGGCCATCAGTTCCCTGATCGGCAGCGCCATCGCCATCGGCGTCAGCGAACCAATAGGGGTAGGCAGCGGCGTCATACACAATGCCGGTACCGGCTTTGTCGGCAGCATACTTCTGGATCTCGGTCATTAGAACTGTCTGCAGACCTTCGATTTCGTAGTACATGCCTTCTTCTACGTTGCCATCGCCATCATAGTCAGGTGTGGAGGAGACCATACGAACATTCTTGAGGTCGTCAAGTGTAGCGACGTCTTCATGGCAGAATGCGCATTGGTCAACTTTTACTTCGAGAGTATGTGGGTCGTGACAACCGACACAAGAATCGTAACCTTCGACGTGAGTGTTCTTCGCATCGTAGGTCATGCCTTCGTATTCATAACCACCGTGGGTCATACCACCATAGAGGGTGGCTGCTGCGGCATAGTAATGAACATTGCGGAAGCCAAAACGGACATCCTTGCCTGCATCATCTTTGATGGGGGCAACGACTGCGTCCATATCGGTAACGGCAAATTTTTCGATCTGCGCGTCAACGGATACTTTGGACTCACGTCCCTGATGGCATTCCATACAACGGGTGTCGTCACCGGCGGCAATTTCCACACCGGAGGGGAAGACAACGGTTGTCTTTGAAATGGTGACTGCATTGTGGCAGGCTGCGCACTGCACGCCCTGGGCGTGGTCAGCGGCTACTGCTACATCTACTTTACCGGCTTCAGAGCCATCAGCACCAAGGAAGTCTAGATAACCATCACTGGAATGGCACTTGGCACAGGTTGTGGGAACTTCAGCGGGTTCTTCACCATCCCAATGACGGAAGGGTTCGCTGGCCACATCTGCGTGGCCGGAGCTTTGCCAATCCGCCAGATAGGGCATATCTGGAATTGGGGCAGTAACAGGGGCATCTGTTGCTTCTGGGGAAGGTGCGTTGGTTGCCGTACCACCACAGGCTACTAAAACTGTGGCGATTACGATCATTACGCCGAGCAAAACGAGCATTTTCTTGATATTCATTCTTACATTCTCCTTTTCAATAAGTGGGAAAACTGGCTTTTATGTTCTCTTGTTAGCTTGTTAGGTGATACCTCCTTAGTGAATTCGGATGTAACTCAAACTAATTTGGGCATTTTGAGTAATTACCTCCGAATTCTAAGTTTATATAAGATTAAAATCAAGTTAATTTTCGCCAGAATGGCTGTGACATTAGTCATAAGAATTTTATGGCTGTTAAAAGTCCGTTTTGTGGGTTTTACAAAAAATGTAAGGATGTGAGGCTGGCTGTTGGGTCTTTGAGGCAAGACCAAGCGGCAGAGTTGGTAAAATTTATATGTGCAGAACAAGCATCCGTTGTGAATGAAGCGGCAGACATCTGCTATATCCATATATAACTTCTTCCTCACAAGAGTGATAGGAACTTTAATTGACGCATTCCTACCTTGCATGTATAATTTTTGCATCTATCCCTGATGAAGAGGGGAGATGAGGTATCATGGCTCTGCGTGGAAATTTACGCGATTTTACTATTACACAATTGTTGAATTTGATTAACCTCGCCAATAAGACGGGGACTTTAGTCGTGGATGGCCCCACTGAACAGGCTCATATATCCTTCCGCGATGGAAAGCTTGCTTATGCGCGTATTGGTAAGGATGATGGAAGCCTTGCTCTTGTGTTGCATAAGGCAAACAAGATCAACGCGAACCAATTCCGCGCCATTGCTGACCGTGCCGGGCATATGACGGATAAGGAACTTGGTCTGCTTCTTATTAATGCGGGTTATGTTTCTCAGGAAGAGATACTGCTCAATTTGCAGGGATATTTCACCGAAGTTGTTCGCAGGCTATTTACCTGGGTTGAGGGATTTTTCCGCTTTGAAAATGACCTGCTTCCCCCTGAAGATCGTATTAATGTAAAGTTGGACCTTGAGAATATTATTATTGAAGGTTCACGACAATTACGCGAGCTGGAGCAATTGCAGGATGAAATCCCCAGCCTGGATATGGCGCTCAAATTTACAGACCGCCCATTAACCAATGTAAACTTGAGCGTGGAAGAGTGGCGCGTGGTAAAGTTCGTTGATCCGAAAAACACCATGCGTCAGATCGCAAGCACCAACAAGCTGGGTGAGCTGGATATAAGAAAAATTGTTTATGGATTAATACAGGCTGGCTTGGTGGATATCGTTCGCCCCACTGGTACTGTGATTCCGCAAAACCCGAAGACGTACCCGACACAAGACAAAGAAGAACAAAAAACATTGATCAACAAATTGATCGGTCGCATTCGCACGATGTAATGCATCAGGGTCAGAAGGAATAGAATTATGCAAACGGTCAAAATGGTAGTGACAGGCCCATTCAGTGCTGGTAAGACACAATTTATTCAGTCTGTTAGTGAAATTGATGTCGTCGCAACAGAGCGCAAGATCTCCTCTGACGAAGAACGCTCCGTAAAATCGGCCACAACTGTGGCAATGGATTTCGGCCGCATCACAGTGGACGAAGATCTGGTGCTGTATCTTTTTGGTACTCCCGGCCAGAAGCGTTTTGATTTTATGTGGGAGATACTCTCTGAGGGTATGCTCGGGTTTATTGTCATGGTGGATAGTACCCGCCCTGAAACTTTCCGCGAGGCGCGTTCGATCCTTGAAACCTTCCGTGCTTATGCTCCAACTCCTTTTGTTGTAGCTGCAAACAAGCAGGATGTAGAGGATGCCTGGGAATTGGAAGATGTGCGTCATGCGCTTCGTCTTGATAACAATACAAAACTTTTACCCTGTGTAGCAACAGATCGCACAACTGTAAAGACAGTTTTGCTTGAGTTACTCTACAGCATCCTTCAAGAAATGGAATCCGGGAAGTAGGGGACGGATCGTTCGTGTGCTGTGTCTTCAATTACTACTGATCAAGGAATCGTTCATTATGAAGTATACGGGCGTGGCCGCCCGGTAATTCTTTTGCACGGATGGCTTGGCTCCTGGGGGTTATGGCAGGAGACAATGGCTTATCTGGGCGCATTTTATCGTACCTATGCTTTGGATTTTTGGGGGTTTGGGGAATCAGGAAAAAAACGTGAGACATATGCTGTCTCTGATTTCGTTGGACTCGTAAATCAATTCATGGAACAATTGGGTATTGTGCATGCTCCGCTGGTAGGGCATAGCATGGGCGGTACCGTCAGCCTTTCTGTTGCGATCAGATATCCCGAGCGTGTCAGCAAGGTAGTGGTGGTCGGCTCGCCAATTGTTGGCTCCTCTCTTGCACCGCTTTTGAAAATGGCGGGATATCGTCCAATTGCTTTTCTTCTATTTAACATGATGGGCCCATTCCGCGCGTGGATGAAATACTATTACGCTCATCGAATTTGCAGTGACCCGCGCTTTCCCGATATGATGGACCGCGACCTATCGCGCACCACGGTTGAGTCTTTCCTGCGCTCTATCGCGTCACTTCGCCGCACAGATCTGGTGCCGCTGCTCTCACAAGTAAAGATCCCTGCAATGGGGATGTATGGGGATAAGGATAAAGTTGTTCATCCGTTACAGTGGCAGCCCCTGTTGCAAGGTGTTCCGCATGCGAATATTGTGCGTTTTCCCTCTGCAGGCCACTTTCCCATGCTTGAAGAACCAACCCCGTTCAGTCAGAAATTAAAATTATTCCTCGATCAAGAGACACCAACTACATGAGCGAAGCCCCGTTCTTT
>JAVBXV010000114.1 GCA_030824405.1 Anaerolineales bacterium
AACAGAAGCGAGGATCTGACGCCACAGCGCGCCCTTCGTGCCGCCGCCCGATGCGCGGACTTGTGTAATTTTTCCAAGCCCTGCATTTTGGATCAAGGTGAAACTATCTTTCAAACCAAATGCCACACCTTCGAGCACGGCACGCGTCATGTGCGCGCGCGTGTGACGAAGTGTTAAACCAATGAATGCGCCGCGCGCCAATGGGTTGGGGTAGGGTGTGCGTTCGCCGCTCAGATATGGCAGGAACAACAGCCCTTCACATCCTGCAGGCGCAGATGCGGCTTCATTCACAAGATCATCAAAACCCATATCAGGCGCGAGCGTGTCGCGATACCATTGCAAACTTCCCGCCGCCGAAAGCATCACGCCCATGAAGTGCCACATGCCAGGCACCGCATGGCAAAACGCGTGCAGTCGTCCATCGGGTTCGATCAACGCAGATGGTGTCGTTGCAAAGATCACGCCGCTCGTGCCAACGGTCAGCCCTACAATGCCAGGTTCCACGGCGCCAACTCCAACGGCTTGCGCGGCCTGATCGCCGCCGCCTGCCGCAACGGGCGTGCCAACTTTTAATCCAGTCAGCGTGGCGGCTTCTGCGGTGATGCGCCCCGTGAATTCAGTTCCCTCAAATGTGCGTGGCATCCATGCGCGGTCAATGCCCAACGCGTTCAAAACTTCGTCAGACCAATCGCGCGCTTTCAGGTCAAACAAAACTGTGCCCGCGCCATCGGCTTTGTCCATCGCGTATTCCCCCGTCAACTTCAGGCGGATGTAATCTTTTGGCAGTAGCACATGTTTGGCCTGCGCGAATATTTCAGGTTCATTTTCCTGCACCCATAAAATTTTCGGCGCAGTGAATCCAGTCAACGCAATGTTGCCTGTGATCTGAATAAATTTTTCTTTTCCAACGCGCCGATGAATTTCATCGCATTGACTCTGCGTGCGCTGATCGTTCCAGAGGATGGCGGGACGCAGAACATTGCCTGCGTCATCGAGCAATACCAGCCCGTGCATTTGGCCTGTCAAACCGACAGCAGCGATCTGGTCTCCGCTCACGCCTGCTTTTTCCAAAACAGATTTGATACTCGCTGACACAGCGTCCCACCACTCCAGCGGATTCTGCTCCGACCACAACGGCTTTGGCGTTTGCAGTGTGTGCGCCGAAGAAGCCACAGCGATCACTTCACCGTGTGAGTCGATCAGCAATGCCTTGCTGGATGTTGTGGATGTGTCGATACCGAGAAAATACTCCATCGTTGTTACTCCGATTTCAAGATTTTTCCAATCTCAAGCATCTGGTCTGTCGAAAGCGGACCAAACTCCATCGCGCCGCAATTTTCTTCCACCTGCGCCACGGTACGAAAACCAGGAATGGGCAGGGTCTGTTCGCTGCGCGCCCAAAGCCATGCCAGTGCGCCCTGCGCAAGTGTGCGCCCGCCGCTTTGCAGTATCTCCCGCACAGACTCCATCATCTTCATCCATTCGGGGTTGGGTTTACCGTCTTTGAAATATTTCACCCAGGCAGGGGCGTTCACTCCGCGTACATCATCTGCTGTTGGGCTGGTGGACACGGAATATTTTCCTGTCAACAAACCCATGGCCAGCGGTCCGCGGTTGATCGCAGCAAGGTTATATTTCTCACACAGCGTGATCACTTCCGCGTTGTCATCGAGTACATTCAATTGAAGTTGTATGCTGGCGCAGTTTTTTCCCTGCGCGAAGAACTCCGCACGGTCTGCAAAATCGGTGCTCCACCCATAGGCGCGGATCTTGCCTTCGCTGACCAACTCTTCCAATGTGTCGCGCACGGGTCCAGCTTTATCGGCGGGGAAACCGTTATCGTGAAACTGATACAAGTCAATGTAATCTGTATCGAGGCGTCGCAGTGATTCTTCACAGGCTTTACGAATGCCCGCTGGCGTTGAATCGGCGCCGAGCAATTCGCGTGCCTGTTCATCAAACACGGCATTGAATTTTGTCGCGA
This sequence comes from Anaerolineales bacterium, assembly GCA_030824405.1. Taxonomy (GTDB): domain Bacteria; phylum Chloroflexota; class Anaerolineae; order Anaerolineales; family Villigracilaceae; genus Villigracilis. Next base: position 1,985 of record JAVBXV010000114.1, read on the forward strand.
TCACAGCATCCTTGCGTCTGCCTGCGAATGCACGCCCAAGAACTCTCTCGCTGTGGCCTGCGCCATACAAATTGGCCGTATCAAAAAAGTTGACACCCAGATCCATGGCGCGGTGAACGGCTCGAATGGATTCGTTATCGTCCACTTCGCCCCAGCCATGCGGCGTGCCTTTTTCCCAGATCGGCCCGCCAATGGCCCAGCATCCCATGCCGAGAGCGCTTACTTCAATACCTGATCTTCCTAATTTTCTTGAAAATTTCACAGTTACTTCCTGGTGTGTGTTATTTAACTTCGAATAGGGCGGTTAGAGGAGATGGAACTCCCAGTTCCTGTCCACGTTTGCCGGGGGAACAGCCGCCAATTTCGATGCGGAATTCACCGGGTTCCAAAACCAATTTGCCATCGTCATTGAAGAAGGACATCATTTCAGGAGTGATGGCGAACTTGAAGGTTTTGCTCTCGCCTGCTTTGAGTGTGACTCGCTCGAAGCCAATCAGTTTATGAATTGGGACAACTGTTGAGGCTTGGATATCTGTCAGGTAAAACTGGGCAACTTCCGCCGCGGTTTGAGCGCCGCTGTTTCGTACGGTGAAACTGACGTTGAGCGAGTCGCCTGTGAGCACGGTCTTGTCAATTTTCAGATCTGCATATTCAAAGCTGCTGTAACTCAAACCAAAGCCGAAGGGATAGAGCTGTTCTTCGCTCATGTAGCGATAGGTGCGGCCCTGCATGCTGTAATCATCGAATGCAGGTAGTTGGTCGAGAGATTTGGGGAACGTGAGCGGAAGTTTGCCAGACGGCGAAACATCACCGAACAATACATCCGCAACTGCCTTGCCGCCCTCCATGCCTGGATACCAAACAAAAAGAATGGCGTCCACCATGTCTTCCACTTCACCCAGTGCAATTGGGCTGCCACCCGTCACAACTAAAACTATTTTTACGCCGTGTATCGCAAGTTCTTTGATGTATTCGACTTGCGTGGCGGGCAGGGAGATGCTGTCGCGGTCACCGTTCAAAGGCGAGAGCAATGATTCGCCCTCTTCTCCTTCAAGAAATGATGAGAGGCCAGCGCACACGATCGCGAAATCTGCAGACTGTGCCATACCAGGCGCCCAGGTATCTTTAATTTCTCTTGGGTGCTTCAGCATGGACCCAGAGGTGTATTCCATGCCCATGCCTTCAGGAATGCGCCCGGCAAGACCTTCAAGCAGGGTGATCATTTGATTGTTGAAACCGTAATAGTTGCCGAGTAACACTTCCATGCTTGTGGCTGTGGGGCCAGTGACGAAAATCTTTTTTGTAGATGGTTTGATCGGCAGGATGTTGTTTTTATTTTTAAGCAAGACAACTGATTCAGTTGCGGTGCGATACGCCAATTTTCGATGGTCTTCACAAGCGACAACATCAGTAGAGATCGATGCGAATGGAACATTTTCTGCGGGATCGAACATGCCAAGTTTGAAACGAGTGCCGAGGGTGCGTTCAAGGGAACGATCTACATCTGCTTCAGTGATCAAGCCGCGTGCGATCGCTTCGGGGATTTCGCTAAAGACGTGATCACATCCGAGGTCGCATCCGTGCTGTAAAGCCAGCGCGGCAGACTCAGCCGCATCTTTTGTGACTTTGTGACTGAGATGAAAATCTGACAGTGCCATACAATCTGAAACGACATGCCCTTCAAATCCCCACTCGCCGCGCAGGATGTCTTCAAGCAGTAATTTACTGGCGCAGCAGACTTCGTCGAGCGTGCGATTGTACGCACCCATCACCGATTCAACTTTTGCGTCGATGACTAATTTTTTGAAGGCTGGCAGGTATGTATCGTACAACTCGCGTTTTGAGACGATGGCGTTGAAGGTGTGACGGTCTTTCTCTGGCCCGGAATGGACGGCAAAATGTTTGGCACATGCCGCCGCTTTGAGATATTTTGGATCATCCCCCTGCAAGCCTTTCACGAAAGCGGAGGCCATTTCTCCGGTGAAAAATGGATCTTCGCCCCATGTCTCCTGTCCACGCCCCCAACGTGGGTCACGAAAGATATTTACGTTTGGCGACCAGAAAGTAAGCCCTTGATACAGATCGGTGTATCCATTACGGCGCAGTGCGGCATGATATTTTGCGCGTCCTTCGTCGCTGATCGCGGAAGCCACCTCGTGGATCAATTCCTTGTCCCATGTGGCCGCCATTCCAATTGCCTGAGGGAAAACAGTGGCACGTCCGTTACGGGCAATACCGTGAAGCGCTTCACTCCAATAGTTATAAGCAGGGATGTTCAGGCGCGGCACACCTTGTGCTGGATGATTCATCATGCTTACTTTCTCATCAAGCGTAAGCCTCCCCACCAGATCCTTGACCCGTTCGTCAAATGGGCGGGATGTATCAAGATATAAAGGTTTTTCCGATGTGCTGGTCTTGCTCATGAAGCGCTCCTTTGAAGCACGATTAAGTCAGGTGAATGCTGTTTCCCTTCTCTTTAGCACAGAAGGGAAACAGCACCTGCTATTTTCTTTTTGTTATTTTTTCTATCTTGTGCCGAGCAAAATATCAATGGTCAACTGATCGAGGCGTTCGTAGCCCAGTCCGCGTTTGCCCAGTTCGATCCGATCAAATGCCTGCGCCTTGAGCGCGGACGCTTTTTCGGAAGAATATTTTCCGAAATATTGATTCATGGAACCATCATTCGCATTGATCTCGGCTAAGAGTGCCTGAACTTCCTTGTCTGCGTTGAATTGGGCGGCCTTATCCTTCAACATCAGGTAGGTGCGAATACAGCCGCGTGCGAAGTCTTTCACGCCTTCGTAATCTTCAGTGCGGTATGAATGCGCATCGAAATGACGCGGGCCGTCATATTTCACATCCTCAAGGAATTTGACAAGATAGAACGCGGCCTTGATATCACGCGAGCCAAAACGTAGGTCTTGATCGTAGCGGCCAGGATACTGGTCATTGAGATCGATGTGAAATAGTTTTCCAGATTCCCAAGCCTGTGCAACACCGTGCATGAAGTTGAGCCCAGACATGTGCTCGTGAGCAACTTCAGGATTGACCCCCACCATTTCAGGATGATCGAGCGTGCCAATGAAAGCCAGCATGTGACCCGTGGTGGCGTTGTAGATGTCGCCGCGCGGTTCATTGGGTTTGGCTTCCAATGCGAGTTTGAGATCGTATTTTTTATCGAGCACGTATTCACAAAGGAAATTCATCGCTTCGCGGGAACGCTTGATCGATTCAACTGTGCTTTTGCTTGAGTCGGTTTCGGTGCCTTCGCGTCCGCCCCAGAAGACGTAGGTCTTTGCGCCAAATTCCACGCCCAGATCGATGGCGTTCATTGTCTTCTGCAACGCATACGCGCGCACTTTCGGATCATTGGAAGTGAAGGCTCCGTCTTTGAAGGTGGCATCACCGAAGAGGTTGGTGGTTGCCATGGGAACGACAATGCCAGTATCCGCGAGTGCTTTGCGGAAATCTTTTTTGATGGCTTCTGCTTCTGCAGGAGTGGCATCAATTGGAATTAGATCGTTGTCATGGAAGTTAACCCCATACGCTCCCACTTCCCCGAGCAGGCGTACCAGTTCTGCGGGTGTTTTCTGCTCTCGAACAGGGCCTCCGAACGGATCGCGGCCAATGTTGCCCACGGTCCACAGGCCAAAGGTGAATTTATTTTCGGGCTTGGGAATGTATTCAGTCATGAGATTACTCCTTGGATTTTTTGTTTTTTTGATGGATAAGCCGCCCCTTGGTCCCCACCTCCGATCAATGAGGTGGGGGGGACAAAAGGAGGAGAGAAATGTGTAAAGATAGAGACCTGTTTTTTGGAATGTCGTTGTTGCTAAAGATGTAGATTTTTGGTTCATGGTATTGCGTAATGCAATACCATGAACCTGAAATCGCCTGCTAATTTTTTCTTGATCCACGTCAACCCCTTTCCTGCGCCGCCCTGAAGATTGGAGAAGCTGGTTTGTGGATCAAGAAATATTCAAATGTGTTGGTGTTATTCCTTTACTGCGCCGAGGGCAATACCGCTGATGATGTAGCGGGAGAAAATAGCGTAGATGATGATGATCGGCACAACGGTCAGTGCCAGACCCAGATAGATCGCGCCGTATTCGGTACGATACACATCTCCACGCAGTGTTTGCACCAGCATTGGCAGGGTGTATTTTTCAATGGATGAGATCAGAATGAAGGGGGTGAAGAAGTTGTTCCAGGAGGCAACGAATGCGAAGATGCCCATGGTCACAGCCCCTGGAACCGCAAGCGGCAGCATGATGGTGTGAAAGATGCCCAACTCACTGGCGCCGTCGATCCTGCCTGCGTCAATTAGATCGTGGATCACCATTGATTCAAGGTATTGCTTGCCGAAGAACACGGAGCCCGCATTTGCGACAAGCGGCAAGATCAACGATGCGTAATTATCGGTAAGCCCCAGCTTTGACATGTATTGATAGAAACCAATAATGGAAAGCTGCATGGGGATCATGACCAGCACGATGATGAAGTTGGAGAATAGTTTTTTGCCTGCGAATTCATAAACTACCATGCCGTAGGCTGTCAGCAATGAAAAATAAACTGTTACAACTGTTGAAGTAATCGCAAGAAAGAAACTGTTCGTGAAGCCTCTGGACAGATTTAATCCCTTGCTGAGCAATAGATTGTAGTTTTCGATCAGGTGTGTGCTTGGCAAAATGCTGATGCCCTGTTGGATCTCTGTCGTTGAACGGGTTGCGTTCACGATCAATAACCAGATCGGGATGATGGTAAGAATTAGCAAGGCGAACAACAGGATGTAGACAAGGGCGCGCATCACATAGGTGCCATACTTGTAGTTGTTGTTGATCATGATTGCGACCTCGTTGTGTTCTTCTTGAAAAGAGATTTTTTAGCTGGTTTTGTAACGTCCATATCTTTGTCGCGCAGGAAGTAGAAAATACCAAGGGCACAAATACTGGTCATAAAGAATATCAATACTCCAACCGAGGAGGCGGCCCCGATGTGCCCCTTACTGCTGGCGAACTTCATATACATTAAGATGTTGTTTGTTTGGATCGAACTTAATGGAGAGCCTCTGCCATCTGTCAACAGGAAGGGGATGTCGAACATCTGCATACCGCCCACCAATGAAGTAACAAAGATAAAGATCAAAATGGGCTTCAAGAGCGGCAAAGTGATACGTGTGAACATTTGCCAGACACTTGCGCCATCCACCATGGCAGCTTCATATAGCGGAAGAGGGATTGAGGTCATGCCAGCCATCAAGATGATCATGGTCTGACCAAACCAGGTCCACCACTGGATGAAAACCACCAGTCCGCGTGTAACCCAGATCGACTCTAAAAATCGCATGGCTTCACTTAGAAAATCGGCCCTGACCATGAATTGGTTCACAGGACCGTAATAGGCAAACAGTGCATTAAACAAAGCCGCCACTGCGGCTGGCATCAGCAGGTTCGGCAAAAAGTAGATTGCCCGCCAAACTCCGACTGCCTTGATCTTGAGACGTGCGCTTGTGAATAGAACAGATAATAACAATGCAATGCCGATTTGCGGAATAAAGTTTAATATCCAGATCAGCCAGGTATTCCCCACTGCCCGCATAAATACATCATCTGCAAACAAACGCTTGAAGTTGGCGAGCCCAACGAAATGGCTGCTTTTAGACATCAAAGTGGCGTCTGTGAAGCTAAGCGTTAATGTATTAATGACCGGGTACAAACCAAAGATGAGAAAGCCAATAATGAACGGCGCAAGAAACAGATACCCGGTGGAATTTCTTTTAAGTTTGGCAAGATTCATGCTGCCTCCGTTTAATACTAAAGATGGTATTAGAGAATATGGGTGGGTCAGTGCATACTGGATGCACTGACCCACAGAACTATTTAGAACAGATTATTCTACAGGAGCTGCAGGAATGACGAGGTCTGGGAACTCATTGCGAACTGCGTCCAACCATGCGGCCCACATTTCGGCTTCGGTCATGGTGCCGCTGAGGTAAGCGGCTAGCGGGTCATTGAGGGCGCGCTGAATGGCGTCATCAGAACCAGTCAACAAGGCACCGTTGACACTCGGGGCGGCGGCTGCGAAGGCCCCGTAAGAATTCTCTCCACCGAGGAAGGTGGCAAGAGTGGAGTCGTCAAAGCTGCTTGTGATCTTCTCAACTACAACCTGGCTGGAGACGAAGTCGCCAGCGGCCTGAGCCTGATCGTCCGGTGTGGTTGGGTCAATGGCTTTCAGGTATTCATTTGTGTAAACGCCTGTGGCCCAATTGGTCAGGTTCTCTTCATCGAGAGCAACGAACTTGACGAATTCTTTTGCCAATTCACTGTTTGGGCTGCCTTCAAGAGCACCAACCCAGGTACCACCCCATTGATAGGAAAGCGGGCCGTTGATCATTGCCCAGTCGCCAGTGGTGTCGCTTGTGCCGTCAGCCGACTTGGCATTTGGGCTCAAAACGTAGGGAAGACCCCAGGTGGGGAGGAAATAGCTGAAGACTTTCTTGGGGGTGCCATCGGCATCCTTCAAGGTGTCATTCATGCCAGCGAACCAACCTTCGGTCCACTGGGTAGCGCCGGATTCGTAACCGTTATCGCGCATCATTTTTGCGAACTGAACATATTCTACGATCTTGGGGTCAATGACGAGAGAGCCATCAACGATCCAGGGTTCGGAGCGGTTGGACAGGAAGGGCAGGAACATTTCGCCACCGGTACCCACTGTGAAGTAGTCGCCAGTACCGCATTCTTTGATCTTGGCGGCAGTTTCGGTGAATTTGTCCATGTCAGCAACCATGGCCTGTACTTCGACGAGGTCATCAGTGCCGAGGCATTCTTTCGCGATACTGCGGCGGAAGAAGAAAGCGCCCGGGGTAGCCTGGTATGAATAGGCTTTTGTAACGCCATCGTATGTACCAACTTCAACGACGGCAGGGTAGGTCTGGAGTTCTTCGGTCAGGGGGAGCAATTCGTTCAGGTCTGCCAACAGATCAGACTCAACCCACTCTTTTACGAAAGCGGCTTCGAGAGCAACCACATCTGGTGAATCAGCGGTTCCGGCAGCGGCCTTTACCTTGGTCTGATATTCGCCATTGGTCATTGGGATCATGGTGTAAACAACATTGACCTTGGGGTGTCTGCCCTGGAAGGCAACGGCCATGGTCTTCATTTCATTGGTGAAGGCCCAAACATTCAGGGTGCCTTCCAACTCAGCTACAGGGGCGTCAGTTGCGGCAGGCGCATCGGTCGCAGCGGGGGCATCAGTTGCTTGTGCGGGGGCTTCAGTTACTGGTGTACCGCATGCGGCGAGCAACATGCTCAAGGCAACCAGTACAGATAAAATATAAGATAAACGTTTCATCTTCTTCGTACTCCTTTTTTGGTATGGTATATTTTCGAGTTGGAAGTCTGCTTAACCCTGCTACGGACATGGCAGGCTTCTTCTCGACGACGTCCGGTATCCTTTCGATATCGGACGTCCGCTTTTTGGACGTTCGAAAGATCATTCATTTATATTTGTTTCTGACGCCTCCTTGAAAATGATTTGCTTTCTTTACTTATCCCGTGCTGTAGTGAAGGATCACTATCACGAGGTGAGTACCATGTTGAGTTGTTGTCCGGAGCGGTTCTATATCCCAGACAACAAATTGTTTCGTGCTACCGGTATCGTTACCGAAAACTGCACAAAAAAAGATCCATCACGCCCCAATTTGAATTAGGCGGTCTGGACCAGTTTCTGACAGGAAGTTCTTACTACCAGCTTTGTCTGCATCTTGTGAATTTCAAGATCCAGGGATTCACCGCTGATCAGCTTTATAAGCATCTGTATCGCAATGTAACCCATTTCTTCAAGAAATTGATCAACAGTTGTGAGACCCAGGTATTTGGCCTCTGATATGTTGTCAAACCCAACTACAGATAGTTCGGACGGGATCTGTATTCCTAGTTCTTCAGCCACCTGGTATACGCCAATCGCGGATTGGTCATTGGCTGCGAAAATTGCAGTTGGCCGATTTTCCAATGTAAGCAGTTGGCGGGCGCAATTGCGGGCTGTTTTTTGAGTAAAGTCACCATACGTGATCAGATCCTCGTCCACTTCAATGCCGGCATCTGCCAACGCATCTTGATACCCTTTTAAGCGGCGTACCGCACTTCCAATATCAGAACGCCCGCTGATAAAACCGATCCGTTGGTGTCCCATTCCGATCAGGTATTCCATTACTTCCATGGCGCCCTGATGATTCATTCCCTGCACAGATGGGTAGTTGGGGTTGATCATGTGCGGATCCACCGCAACGATCGGAGAATCTGTAATGAATTCTTTCGCCGCAGAGGCCACAATGATCACGCCATCTGTAACGGAATTATTTAAGAGAGATACATAATGTTGTTCGTGTAAAGTTGTTTCTTTATTCTGTGCGTCCCCCGTTGTGTAAATCAATAGATCAAACTTTGACTCTGAAATTGCCCGATTGACACCTTTCAATATCTCGATGGAATAGGGCAGCATATCGGGCACAACCAGCCCGATCAGATTCTTTTTATGGCTGCGCATACTCCGTGCCGCCAGATTGGATGTGTATCCCAATTTGGCGATCACCTCAAGAATACGAGCTTGAGTGTCACTCGCCACATCAACCTTTCCG
>JAVBXV010000424.1 GCA_030824405.1 Anaerolineales bacterium
TTTGAGATCACTCCGTTTTATGACCCTATGATCGCCAAGTTGATCGTTTGGGGTGAGACGCGCGCACAGGCCATTCTACGCATGCGCCGCGCACTCGAAGAATATCGTATCGTTGGCGTTCGCACGAATATCCCTTTCCACCAAACACTGATGGACTCGCACCGTTTTATGGGCGGTCAATTTGACACACGTTTCGTTGAAGAAAGATTTTCAATGGACGACGCGATGGAACCCAGCGAAGCCAACGCCGAGATCGCAGCGATCCTTGCCACACTTGTGGCACATCAGGAAAGCGAACGTTCCGCCACCATCGTGCGCCGCAATGAACGCGATACCAGTAACTGGAAATGGGTCGGTCGCTGGGAACGCATGCACCGCTAATACAGGGACAAGAGAAACCTATGAAATATATAACGACTGTAAACGACAAGGAGTTTCAAATTGAAGTGGTCGATGAGCGTCATGTGCGCATCGGAGACCGCCTCATTGAAGTTAACTTCGAACCTGTCAGCGGCCAGCCTGTATTCTCCCTGCTTCTCGACGGCAAATCGTACGAATCATTTGTGTATCAAGGCGAAGAGGATTGGCAGGTTCTATTACACGGACGGCAGTATCAGGTAAAGGTTGAGGATGAACGTGAAAAGCGTCTGCGCGTGGCTGCTGGCGGCGGAGCAAGCGAGAGCGGAGAATTCCATCTCAAAGCGCCGATGCCTGGGCTGGTGGTAGCTGTCACTGTCAGCGAGGGCGACGTCATCGAAAAGGGACAAGTCATCCTTATTCTCGAATCCATGAAAATGCAGAATGAGCTCAAAGCCCCGCGCGCAGGCACTGTTGGGCGCGTGCGGGTAAAACCAGGGGAAAGCGTGGAGCAAAAGCAAACTTTGCTAAGCGTGCACTAACCAAAAGACAGTCACTTCGCAAAGCGGGTGACTGTCTTTTTTTTAAGGAGGATCATGAACGGACAGGAAATTGAAGTAAAGTTTTACGTAGGAGATCTCTCGAAGATCGAAGAACGACTTAAAGGCCTGAATGCTGGATTGATACAGCCTCGGGTGCATGAAACCAACTTGAGATATGACACTCCCAAAGGGGAGCTCCGTCAGAGCGGAAAGGTGCTGCGATTAAGGCAGGACGACAAAGCCAGAATGACCTACAAAGGCGCCAGCAAAAAGGAAGACGGCGTGATGAGCCGCACAGAAATAGAATTTGTCGTTGAAGATTTTGAGAGCGCCAAACAACTCATTGAAGCCCTGGGATATAAATTGATGGTATTCTACGAAAAATACCGTACGACCTACAAATTGGACCATACACACATTATGCTGGATGAACTTCCATACGGGAGTTTTGTGGAGATCGAAGGTAATGATATTTCGTCCATTCGTGAAATGGCGAAAAAGCTGGAACTCCACTGGGAAGCCGCAATCGAAACAAGTTATCACGCACTTTTTGAACGGGTGGCAAAATCGCGCAAACTGGACGAAAGTAAGCTGACTTTTGATGCATTTAAGTCTGGAAAACCAGACACTACAGAACTGTCTGTCTCTCAGGCTGATGTTTTTGGCGGATACTAAGGTAAAATAGCACCCGCTTAAGTAACAGAACAGATAGAGGCTCTCGTGGAAGAAATTTCAATAAATTACCAACCCAACACCAATATGGATCTGAAACAGGCAACATCCATTCGCAGGACGTTCGCCATTATTTCGCATCCAGATGCAGGCAAGACCACTCTCACAGAAAAATTACTGCTCTATGGCAATGCCATTGAACTGGCAGGCAATGTACGCGCAAAGAAGAATCAACGCGGCGCCACATCAGACTGGATGGCAATGGAGCGTGAACGTGGTATTTCGATCACGTCCACCATTTTGCAGTTCCCGTACAAAAATTTTGTCGTCAACCTGCTCGATACTCCAGGGCATCAGGATTTTTCCGAAGACACCTACCGCACCCTTGCCGCTGTAGACAGCGCCGTAATGGTTCTGGATGCCGCCAAAGGCATTGAGCCGCAAACGCGCAAGCTCTTTGATGTTTGCCGAAAACGCGGCATTCCGATCTTTACCTTCATCAACAAAATGGACCGCCCTTCCCGTCATCCACTTGAGCTATTGGATGAAATCGAAGCCATCCTTGGCATGGAGCCCATTCCCATGAATTGGCCCATCGGTGACGGACAACAATTCCGCGGTGTTTTTGATCGTCACGAACGCGGCATTTATCTTTACGAGCGTGTTGAACGCAACGAAAAAATAGCTCCTGAAACATTTATAAAACTAAGTGATGTTCATGCGGGCAAATATATCAACGAAGCAGAGTACAAAAAACTGGAAGACGATGTTGAATTATTGGACGGCTTAGGAATGTCATTCGACCTTTCAAAAGTCCGCTCGATGAAACAGACACCCGTCTTCTTTGGCAGCGCGCTGACCAACTTTGGCGTACGTTTATTTCTTGACGCCTTTGTCAACCATGCCCCGCCTCCGCAACCCTACATCAGCAACGACACATTCATCCAACCTGAAGACCCCGCTTTCTCTGGCTTCATCTTCAAGATACAAGCCAACATGAATCCTAAGCATCGAGACAGCGTGGCTTTTCTACGCGTATGCTCAGGCAAATTCGAACGCGGGATCATGACCACACACGCCCAAAGCGGAGCTGCTGTGCGCCTCATGCGTCCCTATAAGCTGTTTGCCAACGAAAGAGAGATCGTAGACGAAGCCTATCCCGGCGACGTGGTGGGCATTCCAAACAACGGAAGTTTCAGCATCGGGGACACCCTCTACGCTGGCGACGCCGTCCAATACGCATCCCTGCCGAGGTTTGAGCCTGAACATTTTGCCCTGCTCAAAAATATTGACATCAGCAAGCAGAAGCAATTCACCAAGGGCCTGCAGCAGCTTGAAAGCGAAGGCGCTGTTCAGGTGCTATACAACGTCAACGCCTTTAAACGCGAACCTATCCTTGCCGTGGTGGGACAGTTGCAATTCGATGTGGTACAGGCGCGTCTTGAAATAGAATATAACGTCACTACCACATTGGAACGACTTAATTTTGCAGCCGCACGCTACGTGGAAGCGACCGAAGAGGCCTTCAAAAACCTACCCATGCGCAGTGAAGTGTTACTGGCGCGCGACTCACAAGACCGCAAAGTGGCGCTCTTCAGCACCACCTTCATGTTGAAATATTACGCGGAAAAGAATCCTGAATTGAAGTTCCACGAAATGGGCTAGGACATACACAAAAAATAACGCGCCTTCGAAAGATCAACTTCGAAGGCGCGTTTGCTTTTAAGTATGGTTATTTAATGGCAATCTTATTCACTGGGCACGATCAGCATCACACCAAAATAAACCAACAACCCTGGCACGCCGCCTGGGATCAACGCAAGTAGAAATGCCAGACGAAACCAAAACGGACTGATCCCGAAGAATTCCGCCAACCCACCGCACACTCCAGCGACGATCCGATTCCTGCGTGAACGTCTTAATGTTTGTCTTTGCGTAGTCATGAATATCTCCTTTTCTTTATAAAAAACATACGCAGGAAATATTCAAAAGTAGCAGAACACACAAGTTGTTCACTCTTGATGATTCGCAACCATGTATCTTTTTCCACGCGCAGCGAGCAGGTTGCAATCTGCTTGAACGCCGCAGGTTGTACAGCATTTCCCGTCGGGACCGATCTCGATCAAACGTCCCTTTTGCACAAGCAGCTCGATCATCTGCATCACTGCAGACGGTTGGGCGTGCATGGCGCGGCTGATCTCTGCCAGACTTAGTCCATTTTCTTTCTGCTCAAGAAAATCGATCAATTGCGAAAGCATAAGAATCGTCTATCCCAGCCCAAGGAGTCTGCCGCCCTGATAGACAACAAAGGCAACCACCCAGGCCACAGCAGTTTGATAGATCGCTGAAGTTACAGCCCACGATGTGCCAAATTCATGCTTGATCGCTCCCAAAGTAGCCACACATGGCACGTACAGTAAAACGAACACCAACAGAGACATTGCACTCAAGGGCGTGAAATGCTCACGCAAAGCCGTGCTCAAAGCTGTATCTTCAGATTGGCTGTCCGCAGGGATCAAATCCACACCTGGGAGAATGCTCAACAGAATTTTTCCTGAATCGATCCCTGCGGTTATAAATCCCCCTCCAATGCTGGCGAGGTCTTCAGTAAATGTAGTCGGTTCAACAGGTGCGGTACTACTTCCGTTGAGATAGATCTGGCTCATACTGCTGACAACGATCTCCTTTGCAATAAAGCCAGTCACCAAAGCGCCGCTGGTTTGCCAATCACCAAAACCCAGGGGAGCAAAAACTGGCGCGATCATGTTACTGGCTTGCCCGAAATATGAATCTCGCTGGTTGTTTACTCCCCACGGCATATTCAATAACAGCCACATAATAAACGAGGCAGCGAAAATTACCGTCCCCGCCTTGCGGACAAATTCGCGCGTGTTCTCCCACATGTGGATCAAAACACTTTTAATCGCAGGCTGACGGTATGGCGGCAATTCCAAAACAAATGCAGATGAGACATCTGGCTTGAGGATGGTACGCGTGAAAACCATCCCTGCCACCATGGCTACAACAATTCCCAATGCATACATGGCCCAAATGACCGTGCCTGCACGCGCGCCGAAGAACGCCAATCCAAACACAACATAGACGGGCAAACGCGCCGAGCAGGACATTAGCGGTACAAGCAAGGCAGTCAGCACGCGATCACGACGACTGGCAATCGTCCGCGTGGCGTAGATGGCGGGAACGGCACAGCCGAAGCCAAGGATCATCGGGATGAATGATTTGCCATGCAAGCCCACGATGCGCATGAAGCGATCCATCACGAACGCGGCGCGGGACATATAGCCAGAGTCCTCCAGAAGAGCGAGGAAGAAATACAAGATCAATAACCCAGGGACAAACACCAGCACACCACCCACGCCAGCCACGATCCCGTCAATGACAAGCGAATGCATCCACGCGGGAGCAGCTATCAGATTAAGAAAGAGCGTGATCCAATTCGCGATCGGCCCATTGATGACCGCATCCGTCCAATCCAAAAATGGGGACGAAACATCGATCACCAATCGAAAGATGAGATACATCACCGCAAAGAAAAATGGCAGCCCCAACCATTTATGAGTGACGATGTCATCGATGCGATCGGTCAGGGTGATGCGGTCGAGGCGCGGACGTTGCAGCGACTGACGCACAACGCCGTTGATGTATCCATAACGACGGTCTGCGGTCAGCAGATCCACATCATCCCCCAGCATGGACTTAAGATGTTCGGCGCCCTTTTGAGCCAGGGCAAGCACGCTTTCACCATTGGGCATGGCTTGCACACGTTCCACAATATCAACATCGCCTTCAAGCAATTTGATCGCCAGCCAGCGCTTTGGATAATGACCTGAATCAAAATTGATCTCTTCAAACGAAGCCAGCAGCCGTGCAATTTCACGTTCAAACTTGCCGCCATAATCAAGGCGAAATAATTCACGAGGTGTGGATGATGATCTCATGTGCTCTCTTCTACCTACTTGCTTTCACTGCTTTTGCGATCAGGTCTGAAATTCCCCTGCCATGACTCGCCGTGGTGGAGACAACAGGAATGTTCCCAAGCAATCGCGAGAGCTGGTCAATATCTATTTTTATTCCGTCCCTCTGCAAGGCATCGGTCATGTTAAGTGCCAGCACAACAGGAACATCCAACTCAAGGATCTGAACGGTAAGATATAAGTTGCGTTCAAGGTTGGTAGCATCGATCACATTGACAACCACATCAGGTCTTTCGCCAATAATAAAATCGCGCGCAATGATCTCTTCTGGAGAATAAGCGGTCAGGCTATAGGTGCCAGGCAGATCGACAACATTGATCGTCAGCCCGTCATATTGAATATCGCCTTCTTTTTTTGCAACTGTCTTGCCAGGCCAATTCCCAGTATGTTGATGCAACCCCGTCAACGCATTGAAGATGGTGGTCTTGCCCGCATTCGGATTCCCCGCCAGAGCGATCGTCAGGTCAGCCATTCGCATCTCCCAAAAGGATCACTTCAATTTGAGCGGCTTCCTCTTTTCGCAATGCCAGATGATAGCCCTTGATAAAATATTCCATCGGGTCGCCCAGCGGCGCATTGCGCTCCATCAAGATCGCTTCCCCTTTGATAATTCCCATTTCAGCAAAGCGCCTTCTTAAAGCGCTTTCCCCTTTGATCTGAACAATGGTGGCACTTTGGCCAGGCCGAAGTAAATGTAATTGAACTGATGCAGACATTTTCATTTTTCCTTACGAAGCAGGGATGATTTCCACAATAACGAACTCAGCCAGCGCCAACCCCAACGCAACTTCTTTTCCATTCACGCGCAATGTCAGCGGACCCTGCAAAGGAGCCGCCTCCACCACCTGCACTTCACACGCAGGCACAAGCCCGCGCTCATATAAATATTTCAACACATCGGTATCCGTTGCACGCACAGCCAATATCCGCGCATGGCCGCCTACACCAACCACACTTAATGAAATCCCCAACAAAGGTTCAAACTCGCCATCCGCCGCAGGGATCGGGTCACCATACGGGCAATGAGATGGCTGGCCCAAAAATGCAGCCAGAGCTTCGGTCACCGCAGGCGCTGTGGCATGCTCCAGATCGCAAGCCAACTCATACACTTGAGGCCACTCAATTTTCAAATGGGCATACAAAAAACATTCCCACAGCCGCTGTCTGCGCAAAACATTGCAAGCCGCTTCGCGCCCCATCTGCGTCAACGTGACACCCTTGTACGGCGTGTGAGAAACCAAACCCTGTTCGCCCAGGCGCCGCATCATTTCGTTGGCAGAAACAGACGTAACGCTCAAACGCTCCGCCAACCGCCCAACCGCCACCACCTCACGGCCGCCCAACTCCACCATGGCTTTCAGGTACATTTCAGTGCTTTCACTTAATGGTTGTAATATCATAAGGTTTGCCTATTAATTAATCCAATGGTTAACCTTATTATTCCCCCGATCATATTTTTTGCTAATGGATGGATGTCATTATCTACACTGCAAAAAATTACTTTGGATGAAAAGCACCGCTTCACTCCGCGCTGACAATTGCCACAGTTTAAAAAAGAAGACTCCACCTTTTGGCAGAGTCTGTACTCGATTATTTATTATTTATTGATCGGCGTTTTCAAAGGTGGAAGTTTATTTCCCTCGCCCGTCTTGCTAACCTCCACCCAGATCGACTGCGCCAATTCATATCCAATAATATGATCATGCGGTTTCATCTGCAATCGCAGCGGCCCTTGAAAAGGAGCGCAACTCAAAAGATGAAATGACACCCCAGGGATCAAACCCAATTCGGCAATATAGCGCAATTTATCCAGATCATGCGTGCGGACACGGCTCACCACGCAATCAGAATTGGAAGGCACATCCACCATGGGCGCATCCACGATCACAGGCATCACCCCATCCTTTGAAGGAATAGGCTCCCCATGCGGGCAGCGCACAGGGCGGCCTGCCATTTCAAAGATACGATCTTCAAGCTCATCATTAACCCCCTTCTCGAACACATCAGATAACTCGTGGGCAGAAGCCCAGTCATATCCCATCACTTTGACAAGAAAGACCTCGGTCAAACGATGCCGCCGAAGAGAAGGCATGGCAATCTTCTCACCCTCAGGTGTAAGACGCACACCACGATAAGGCTCATGCACCAGATAACCATTTTTATTAAGACGCTTCACCATCGTGGAAATAGCCTGCGCCGAAGATTCGATATGTGAAGTTAAAAGGGAAAGGGAAACCTGATCGTGGTCTTGTTGCAAACGATAAATTTCAGCAGCATATCGCTGCATGGCTGGGCTGGTGGTCATCATAACGTTCGTTCAAACTCCAAAGAAATTATCGATCAGGCTTTCGCCTGATCGCAAAATATATACGCCAAATACAATTTTCAAAAATTATACTACACGCTATCCGAGGCAGACAAAGCCTGTCCAGTTTGTCGGCTTTTCATAAAGCATCATACCACTCTTGAATGAGTGTATTCGCTCGTACTATTTTTATCCAACTGGCATCATGAACGGCAAAATGACCAAAAGAACAAACACCAAAAGTATGGTCAACAGGATCCCAACACGGGCATAATCACGGAAGGTATAACCGCCAGCACCCATGACCATCACGTTAACCGCATGCCCCAAAGGAGAGATGAACGCCATCGAAGAAGCCATCGCAACAGCCATGACAACCCCATAGGGTTCCATGCCTGCTTTTTGCGCGGTCACGATCGCAATTGGCACAAGCACCGTGACAGTGGCCGCCCCATTGATGATCTGGGTCAGTAAAACCGTCAACAACACCAAACTGGCGAGCAAGGCAAGAGTCCCTGCGTTACCAGCGAAAAGGATGATCTTTTCTGCGATCAACGCCGCAGCACCTGTTTTAGCCAATGCAGTACCAACAGGCAGCATGCCCGCAACAAGAAAAAGACTGCGCCACTCGATCGCACGATACGCCTGATCCATGTTAAGTGTCCCTAATAGCACCATGCACAACGCGCCGCTTAGCATGATCTCCGCGATATGTGCTGAAAATATGACAGCCAAAATTAGGGTGGCCACCATAACGAAGGCGGTCAACCATCCACGCATGGTCATACGAATCGTTGGTGCAGACTCGGCAAGAAGGATCAAGCCTGGTTCAGTTTTCAGAAGATCCAGACTCTTCGGCGTGCCTTGCAGTAACAAACCATCACCAAACTCCAATGGCAGATTTGCAAAGCGGGTGCGGATAGAACGTCCACGCCGCCATACTGCCAAAACCTGTGCGTCAAACTTTGCTTCAAAATGGATGTCCTGCAAAGTCTGGCCTGCAAGATGTGACCGTGGCGCAACAGCAGTTTCGATCAAAAGAATATCAGGGGTCGCTAAATATTCCTGTTCCCATTCGCCAGCGGGCAGTAACTCCAGAATTTCATCCAGGTTCTCCGCCATACCGTCTTCAGGGCGTGCAAGAATAAGCAGGTTGTCATTTCCCATCAATTTTGTTTTTGCATCGAGAGAAAGAATACTCCTGCCGCGTTGAATGGTGATCACATTGAAATGATAGGTTTCACGCAAGCCGCTGGTTGCCAACGTCTTCCCATCCAAACCTCCCCCAGGTTTAACACGTCCACGCAGCAGGCGCTCACTTAATTGGTAGGTCTCCAGCAAAGCATCCCCATGGTTAATTCGCTCAGCAGGTGATTTTTGCGGCAAGAATCTACGTCCCCAGAAGACCATATAAATAATGCCCACAAATGCGAGCGGAAGTCCGATGGGAGCAAAGTCCAACAGACCAAACCCAGTGAAGCCCGCATCGCGCAGCAATCCGTTCGCAATAATATTTGTAGTCGTCAACAGAGTGGCCATGCCGCCAAGGATCGTGCCAAACGCCAAAGGCATTAGCAGACGTGACGGCGAAACCTTGGATCTCTGCGAAACACCCGAGAGGGATGGGAACAACAATGACGCCGCAGCAATGTTATTCATAAAAAGAGAAAGGATCGCGCCAGCAGTCATCACGCCAAAAACAAGATGCCGCTCCTGCGTCCCGAACAAGCGCACGACAAACTCGCCCATTTTTTCTGTTATCCCCGAACGCCGCAAACCTTCAGCGAGAATGAAAGCAGACAACATGATAAAGACAGCCGCACGGCTAAAACCAGAAAAGGCTTCCTGTGGAGTTAATATCCCGCTCAAGGCCAATGCAAGCATTAATAACAATGCCACAAGATCAGCACGCAGGACATTCCAAATAAGAAGTAATGAGGCTACCCCAATAAACAGAAACGTTAAACTAATATGTGTCATAATTTTTCAACATCCAAATCGGATTGTACCAGACACCCATTACGCAAAAAATGCCTTCACTCACAGCCAATAAACCGCGTTATGAAGATTTGAAAATGAAGATACTGTAAAATAGAAGCATGGTTAATAAGATAGACACCTTCGACCCTGAAAATTTCGATACGATCGGAAAGCTTCTGCGCTACCTGCGTGAGCGTGCCCATCTCACCCAACGCGAACTGGCGGCACAGGTTGATTTTCACTACAGCTATATCAGCCGCGTGGAAAAAGACCAACACCTCCCTGATATGGCAACACTCACCGCCCGATTCATCCCAGCACTCAACATTGAAAATGAACCAGTATGGATCAAACGCCTGATCGAGTTAGCCAATGCGGCCTCCTCAGAAAAAACAAAACCCATACTTTCTGTAAACCCAACAGCAGACAAAAAAGTCCACAGGCTACCGTCCAATCATATGCCTTTGCTTGGCAGGGAAAGAGAAACATCCCTGTTGATGGACATCTTCCAAAAAAATGGAATTCGCATCCTGACCATTGTTGGCCCGCCAGGCGTAGGGAAAACAACGCTTGCCCTGCAAGTTGCAGAAAATCTATATAACCAATTTGCAGACGGAGCCATTCTGGTAAATCTCGCATCAGTGGAACAACCAGACAGGGTGCTCGCCGTGCTGGCCGAGTCACTTGGCATCGAAGAAACCAGCATCTCACCCAGCATGCTGGTATTGCAATCCTTCCTTGAAAAAAAAGAACTACTGATCGTCATGGAT
>JAVBXV010000370.1 GCA_030824405.1 Anaerolineales bacterium
GCATTAAAACAAAACGCACCATGTGCATGGTGCGTTTTGTTTTAATGCGCCTGTCTTCTGGCGATTTTATTTTTCTTCGATCACTTCCAGGTCTGGGAAAAATTGATGGATCGTCCCCGCAACCCAACCATGCAATGTGGATGGAAGCAGGGGGCAATTGAGGCACGCTCCCCCCAGCCGCACCGTAACGGCTTTCCCGTCAAATGCTACAAACTCAACCGTGCCCCCATGAAACTGCTCCACGTATGCACTTAATTTATCAAGCAGGCCGCGCAGCTGTACTTCCTTCTCGTTGATAGTTGTTGCAGTCATTTCTTTTTCCTTTCGCAGATCACTTTTTGGTCGCTTCGTTCAGACCTTTATCCAGCATGGCTTGTATCTGACCGTGCGAGTCTTTCCAGCGAGAGGATACTCCGCTGGCAAATCTATCCAAAATAAATGAGCCCGTTTCAGGATTGCCGCGCACAAATCCCCATAAGTCTGTTGCCAAAACGCGGACAACCTCCACCTCGGCCACGCTGTTGCTGCTGGATGTATACTGCTTGCTTCCCACAACAGCAGACCAGCCAAAGACATCGCCGCCATTTTGCAAACGAGTGATGGTGATGGATGGGCCATCATAAGGTTTATACGTAATGGCTACCGTGCCTTTCAGTAGAACATACAGGTAGTTTGCTGGCTGATCTTGTGCAAAGATAACGGAATTTGGCTCGTACGTCAAATGCTTGAACAAGGGATCAAGCTGCGCGATTCGTTCAGGTTCAATATCTCTAAATAAAGGTAGGTGGTTAAGTGTCTCTATCATACGCCGCATGTTAATTCATTGTCTAGTTAACTTGATAGTACCAAACATCCTAAACTCAATGACATTGTTCCCGTTTTGCTTATTTCTGTAATCTCATCGGGTATACTGCCCTAGCTTATGTAATTTTTTATGCGTTCATGTCTTCCGCTATTGTGATGAATTTCTTTAAATACTTTGTGTGGTGAGTTGAAAAAATAATGATCGATAATTCAAAAGCTGCTTTTGGACGTTTAATGGCCATGACGATGATCGGTGCGGGCCTTCTCGCAATCGGGATCATGTTCATGCTGCTCGTGTACACCCAGGATGATGCAACCGCTTCTTCTTCGGACTTTTCAGTTATTCCCGTCAAAGTGAATTACGCAGCCCCCAGCCTGGATCTGCTAACGCTGGAAGGTGAACCTGTTTCTCTTTCAGACTATCGCGACAGTGTGGTGCTTGTCAATTTGTGGGCAACCTGGTGTCCGCCCTGCCGTGAAGAAATGCCAACCCTGCTGGCGTTTTACGAAAAATACAAGTCAGATGGATTCGTGCTGATTGCCATCAACCAAGAAGAGACTCGGGCATTAGTGTCCCCTTTTGTGGATCAATACGAGTTGACCTTCCCCGTCTGGTTGGATGAGAAATATATTGCACAACAGGCATTCAACACAATGAACCTGCCTAGTTCATACGTCATCGACCGCGAAGGACAGGTACGTTTGATGTGGATCGGCGGAATATCCGCAAAGGATCTTGAAAAATATGTCCCTGATATCATTAAGGAGTAGAAGATGGAAGTAACATTGGATTGGAAGAGTGGAATGGCCTTTAAAGGGGTTGCAGATTCGGGTTTTCAGCAAAACATGGACGCCGATGAATCGGCTGGCGGCAGTAATAGCGCAGGCCGTCCCATGGAATTTATTGCATTGGGTCTCGCAGGCTGCACAGGCATGGATGTTATTTCCATTCTTCGGAAGAAGCAGCAGGATGTTAAGAATTTTCAGGTGCAGGTTCATGCTGAAACTGCTAATGAACATCCAAAAGTTTTTACCAGTGCGGTGCTTGAGTATCATGTGGCAGGAAATGATATAAGCGAAGCCGCAGTGGTTCGCGCAATCGAACTTTCCTCTGAAAAATATTGCCCTGCGCAATCCATGCTCACCAAGGCTTTTCCAATGAGATTCATCTACAAGATATTTGATGAAAGTGGAAAGACTTTACTAACAGAAGGCGAATATCTATCAAAAAAGACGGGCTAACCAGCCCGTCTTTTTTATTGGCATTTTCTGTCAGCCTACGGATAACTTCCGCTGATCGCAGTGTACGCATCTCCACATTCACAGGCAATCACAGTTGCGCTGCCCTTGGTGAGTGTGCCAAGATATTCACGGTTGCCATTATGCACGATCCATCCACTCATGGTGAATGGAATGGGACTGTCAGCCATGATCCATTCACCGTTATATTTGCGCGCAATATGGACATGTGAACCCGTGGAGCGTCCGCCTTCACAGGATGGATATCCCATCAAGTCTCCCGTTCTTACTTCTGTTCCCAGCGGAACGCGCTCTTCGGCGGCCGTGTGCAGGTAGAAAATTACCCAGCCTGTGCGCTCATCGCCGTCTTTATCTATGTCCAATGCTATGCCTTCTGGAGAAGAGCGAACGATCAACCCGTCTGCCATGGCCGTGGCAAAGTTATCTTTCTTGGCTACAAAGCAGCCAGATTTATCTGACGGCGGAGCAAAGTCTATTGCAGCAAGCGGCTCGCCAGTTCCCCAGCCTGTGTGCGGGCCGCCCGTGTAACTCCATACCTGGTCGCTTGGGAAGGGTAGTCGAAGTTCGGGTTGTTGCAAACTGCCAGGGATCAGTTCAGTTGGGTCGTTCCACGGATCGCCAAAGAGATTTTTATAGGTCAGGAACAGTCCCTGAGGTCCAGTGGCGAGCGCGTATTTGTCCCCTGAAAATAGTTGCGAAAAATAATATTGGATCGCAACCGACCCAGCATTTTGCCAGGGATCGGGGCGGATCAGAATATTGTTGGTCTCGTCAAAATTAAGCAGTGTGCCCATTCGCCAGCCGTAATATCCATTGTTGAGCGTGTTGGCGGCTATGACGAGTTGAAGATAATGAGACTCCCAATATGGACGCGAGAAGCCGAGGAGATTCTTCTTTGTAGGTTGCTCTGCTTGTGAAAGCGCGCCGCCTTGATATTCCAAAATGGCAAGCAACAGACGCGGATTGATGCTGTAGTTCATGGAAATAAAATCCACCATCTCAGCGCCAGAACGCCACTCGTCGCCTGCGTACACGCGATAGTTTTTCAGCCAGCCAGGCTGGGACGCAACAAATGCCGATGTATTAAATCCGATGACTGTGGGGCCGTTTACAAACGAATGATCTGGCAAAATTTTGTATGGGCTTGCCCAGAGCGCCTTAAAGTAAATTGGGATTTTCATGGGCATGCCAGGCGGCATGGTGGTTGCATCACGCGGGATAAATGTATTTGCCTGCAATATCTCGTCCACGCTGGTGTTGAAGCGCGCCGCCAGAGCGGGCAGGGTATCTCCGTTTTGAGCAGTGTAGTCCACCAACTCGCCTGGTTTGTAGTTTATTCGTGTTGGCAGCGGAGTTGTGACAAATGATTGTGGAACTTCAAGCGTCTGGTTTGCTACGGGCGCAGTTGCTGCAACAGGATAATCTGACGGCAGATTGCACGAATTAAGCAGCAGTATGAGGCAGGTTGCGATCTTTAGTATGCGACCTGAGTTTATTTTTTTATTCATCTTCTTCGCGGAATATGTTGGACCACTTTTGTCCAACGGGGTCTGCGATGACAACTTCATCTCCGCGGACCAATTTTCCTTCATAAGCCTTTTCTCCAGCGACGACACGCCAGCCGCTCAGAATGAACGGAATGGGGCCGTCTGCGGTTACCCATTCTCCATTATATTTTCGTGCAAAATGCAGATGCGTGCCTGTAGACACGCCGCCTACGCAGGATGCATGACCGATCCTGTCGTTGGTCTCGACCCATGTTCCTTTAGGGACGCGGTCGGTGTCTGCAATGTGCATGTACATAATGTTCCAGCCTGTTTGTTCGTAGCCATCACCGTCCAGATCGACCATGACAACGCCATTTCCCGAGCGGACGACCAGCCCAGGTGCAGACGCAGTTACCCACGTTGGGGCTGGGTCGCATCCAGCGCGTGCCGAAGCGGGTGCGAAATCAATGGCAGCGTACACGCTATTAAGATTGCCGTAGATGGCAGGGTTGATCTGTCCCCAGGCGTTGTGAGGGCCGCCAGTTAAACTCCATTCTGTATTGGGTTCGAATGGAAGCACGAGAGTGGGCTGGTTGAGTGCAGGCGGAAAGATGGGGTTGACCGCTTCCGCACGTGCCCATGGATCGCCGAACATCTCTTCGTACATGGCGGTATAGCCATTATCTGGATTGATGATCTGTGCCCATTGCGATTGACTGTGCAAACGCGAGAACAGGTATTGAATGGCAACTGTGCCCGCATTCAAGCGCGGGTCAATGCGAAGGCGGGTTCCATCTGGAAATTCCAAATGCGTGAGCGTGCCTGCGCGCCATCCGTAATAAGCGATGGCCATGTTGTTGATCGCCCATACCAATTGTACCGACATGCCTTTGTAGCGATAATCATTGAATCCCATTGCAAAATCAGTATGCAATACGTCTATGGGTTGGCCGCGGACCCAGCGGCTTTCATATTCCAGCAAGCCCAGGATCATGCGTGGATTAATTGAATTCTCAATGGCCAGCCGTTCAACTGCGTCTGCTCCGCTGATCCAGCCTGAAGAGCCGAGGTAGTCACGGTATTTGTTGAGATAGCCGTTCGCATCTTTAACGTAGGCGTTCACGTCAAAATCTGCAGCTGTGATGGAGAAGATGATCTCTGCATCTGGCATGATCTGTACGTTTGGTGTGGTGGCTTCATTGATGCGGTTCGGAATGACAAGCAATGTTCCAGGTTCGATCAAGGTTGTTTTGGTCAGGTCTGCATCTGAGGTGATCTCTGATGGGTCAACGCTGAAACGGCTTGCGACTGCTGAAAGCATGTCACCGCTTTGGGCGTAGTAGAGGTATGGGGCAGTATCCAGAGCGGGGGTGTAGGTTGGTTCGATCAGCGGCGGCATGTCCACAGGAGTGACTGTGGGGGTGTAGGCCAGTTGCGTTGCAATGGCGGGCGGCATGGTCGAGGTGGGGAAAATGATCGCGCTGTCGTGAACAACAAACGGGTCGATCGGAAGCGAGTATATATCCGCAAAAGAACTGGGAGTGGGAGTTTCAGGAACTCCCCAGATTGATTGTGAGGGAGCGCATCCTGAAATGATCAGTGTGATGACAAGTAGTATGAGTAGGGTACGTTGCATGGGTTGTTTGGAATTATATCCGCCTTGCTTAAATTTTTATGAGTTAGCGCGTGATCGCGTTGATGTCTGTTGCGCCGTCCCAGGCTTCCATGCTCTGGACGCCGTTTGAGAGGAAGCCGTCATACTCGCGGCCGTTGCCGCTGGAGACCCAGCCATCTAAATTGAATGGAAGCGGGCCATCTGCGGCGATCCATTCGCCGTTGTATTTTCTGGCAAGATGCACGTGCGTGGCGTTTGAGACGCCGCCTTCACAGGAGGGATGCCCGATGCGTTCACCCGCGTAGACGTACTCGCCAGGGTCAACGCGGCCATCTGCGGCGATGTGCATGTAAAGAATTGTCCAGCCTGTTTGTTCGTAGCCGTCGTTGTCGAGATCCTGGATCAAGGCTCCATTGGATGCGCGCAATATGAGGCCGTCTGCCACGGCAACTACCCAAAGGGAACTTGCAAGGCAGCTTCCGTTATCTCCGGGCGGCGCGAAATCCAATGCGGCCCATGCAGAGCCTGAATCCCAGCCGCCATGCGGACCACCCGTGAAGAACCAGGTTTGGCCTTCTTCAAAAGGCAGGTTCATGATCGGCTGTTCAAGAGATTCTGGCACAATGGGTTCAATGGCGTAATCAAATGGGTTGCCGAAAAATACATAATAGGTGAGCAGGAAACCTGTGGGGCTGGTGTCTGCTTCCCAGACGGTGCGGTCATCCAATTGGGCAAAGAAGTATTGAAGCGCGGCCGTGCCGGCGTTGATGGTTGGGTCTACGGGAGCAACAGTTCCGTCATTGAGTACCACGGTGGAGATGGCATTCGCACGCCATAAATAATAGCCTTGATTAAGTGTGTTTGCCGTCCATGTGAGTTGACGGTACAGCCCCCAATGATATTCATCCAGCAGGCCCATGGGGTAATCTGTATTGAAAGGAGCAGGGTTGGTGACCCAGCCGCTTTGATATTCCAAGAGCGCCAGCAATAGGCGTGGGTTTACGGAATAATTTCTTGCCACGATCCAGACGATCTCAGACCCCGAAAGAACAATGCCATTTACATCCTGTTCGTAGATCTCAAGATAGCCGTTCTGACTTTCGATGAAACTGTAAATGTCAAAATAAACTCCCGCAGGTCCATACACCATTTCTGAATCTGGGATGATCTTGAATGCGGGTCCTGCGCTGCTGGGGTTTGGCGCAGGGACATTTAACACCATATCTACCTTAAGTAAATTTGGGTCTGTAATGTTATTGGCTTCCTGAAGCATGTCGATGCTGATGCCATATTGAAATGCAATACTTCCAAGCGTATCTCCAGCCTGCACTACGTATTGATCTGCGTCCTGTCTGGGTGTGGGGAGGATGCGTTCTGCGTCTGGTGTTGGCGTGGTCAGAACGCGATCTCCCTCGCCGATCACAATTGGCGACACTGTCAACGGGATGCGCGTGGGTGTAGGTTCGCGGGTGGCCGTTGGCGGCTGTGGAGTGTTGGTGTTTGTGGCCGTTGGAAACCCTGGTGTGATCGGTGTATTTTGGCTGATAGGCAGGAATGGATCATAGGTAGGGAAGAACACCGGCGTGGCTGTTTCACCCGCGCAAGAGGAGACAAGGGTTGTCAGCAGGCAGCTGATGATAAATATCTGAAGAGTCTTTTTGTGAAAATGCATGGAGGCGATTGTACCAAATACAAGTATGTAATTGAGTAAAAAAATAGGCGAAAAAGCTTTCGCCTATTTTTTGTAACTATTCATCTGTGTACTAAAGATCGTAAAGACTCTTTTAAACCAGCTCAACCTTCACGGCTGTGATCTTGTATTCAGGGATCTTTGCAACAGGGTCGAGCGATGCATGTGTCAACTCATTGGCAGACGCGTTCGGGAAGTGGAAATTCGTGTACACCATGCCTGGCGGCACACGGTCTGTGATCCATGCCTTGGCTTCGATCTGCCCATGCCGCGAAGTGACGCGCACAATTTTCCTTCCGTTCATGCCGAGCTTCTCCGCGTCACTCGGGTTGATCTCTATCAGCGCTTCGTTATAAACTTCCATTAACCCTTTCGCGCGCCGCGTCATTTGTCCGCCGTGCCAGTGGTATAACACGCGGCCCGTATTCATGATCATTGGAAATTCATCGTCTGGCTTTTCGGCGGGCGGCACATGGTCGATCGGCATGAACTTGCCTTTGCCGCGCGTAAATTGTTTGGTGTGCAAAATGGGCGTGCCTGCGTGATCTTTGGTTGGGCAGGGCCATTGCAAACGTTCACCTTTCAGAAGTCTTTCATGCGTGATGCCACCATAGGATGGGGTCAGCGCATTGATCTCAGACATGATCGCGGACGTGTCGGCATAGTCCCAACTGGAAAAAGGCGCTTCGCGCTGGACCCGGTCACTGGTCCCGGACAAGAGGCGTTTTGCAATCTGCGAGGTGATCCACCAATCTGGTTTCGCGTCCCCGATAGGCTCGATGGCTTTGTTAACCATCTGCACTCGCCGCTCGGTGTTTGTGAAGGTGCCATTCTTTTCGGCGAAGGTCACGCCTGGTAAAAGCACATCCGCATACATCGAAGTTTCGGACGGGAAGATTTCCTGCAAGACCATGAAATCAATTGCCGCAAAGCAATGACGAATATGCTTCGTGTCTGGGTCAGACA
Source organism: Anaerolineales bacterium (assembly GCA_030824405.1). Taxonomy (GTDB): domain Bacteria; phylum Chloroflexota; class Anaerolineae; order Anaerolineales; family Villigracilaceae; genus Villigracilis. The sequence continues at coordinate 7,823 of JAVBXV010000370.1, forward strand.
TGACAGGGTCTTCGCCCAGCACATACAGTGATTTGATCTTGCCATCCAAAATCCCTGGAACCATTTCGGTGACGGTTAAGCCAACTTTGGTGTTACTGGTTGTGCCCCATGCCTTTTCAAATTTCTCGTGGACTTCATCACTCGTGACTGCTTGGTAGGCCGTGTACACATTCGGCAGCCCGCCCATGTCACATGCGCCTTGAACGTTATTCTGTCCACGTAATGGGTTGACACCGCCGCCTGCCTTGCCCATGTTGCCAAGCAGCATTTGCAAGTTGGCGAGGTCCATCACGTTGCGCACGCCGACGATGTGCTGGGTGATGCCCATTGCCCAAATGACAGCCATGGGACTATTTTTGGCGAGGATCTCTGCGGCTTCATATAATTTTTCAATGGGGATGTTCGTGATTTTGGAAACCGTATCAGGCGGGTAGTTCATCACCGTGGCTTTGAATTCATCAAAGTTTTCTGTGCGTTCATCGATGAAGGTTTTATCTTCCCATCCTTTTTCAAGGATGATATACATCAATCCGTTGATCAATGGAATATCCGTACCAGGGCGTTGACGCAGGTGCAGGGTCGCAAAATCTGTGATGTCAATTTTGCGCGGGTCTGCCACTACAAGTTTTGCACCGCGGAATTTCACGGCACGTCGTAACATCGTCCCAAAAACGGGATGCTGCTCTGTGGTGTTGGAACCGATGATCAGGAATGATTTTGCTTCTTTGGCAACATCATCCATGCTGTTGGACATGGCACCCGAACCGAAGGAGGCGGCCAGACCGGCCACCGTGCTGGAGTGTCAGAGACGGGCGCAATGGTCAATGTTGTTCGTCCCGATGACCTGTCGCGCCAGTTTGTTCATTAAATAATTTTCTTCGTTCAGGCATTTCGCAGAGGTGAGTAATCCAATTGAATCCGCTCCATGCGCTTCCTTGATCATGCGGAATTTTTCGGCAACAATTTCCAGCGCCACATCCCACTCCGCCTCCACCCAATCCCATGCACTGGGAGTGTCAGATGCTGGCTTGCCCCTCTTCTCTTCGATCTGTTCTCTAATTTCTTCCTTCTTCTTTCCTTCCAGTAAATATCTTCTCACTCTTGGTTTCGTCACCCTGTCTGGATGATGAATATAGTCATAGCCATAGCGTCCCTTCACGCATAGAGCCATCCCGTTGACTGGTGAATTCGGGTTTGAAGAAACGCCGATCACTTTATTGTTTTTCACCAGCAAATCAAACTGACAACCCACGCCGCAATACGAACAGGTGGTGGTCACTTTCCGAACCTGATGCGCGAGCGCCATGCCATAATTTAATTTGTTCGATAATGCGCCTGTTGGGCAATAGGCCACACATTGACCACAGGATTCGCAGCGTGCTTCCAGCATGTTGGTACCTGCGCCCGCCACGATCTGCTCACTGAAACCGCGCTTTGCCACGCCCCAGACATCGCGCACTTGAATTTCTGCACAGGCCAGTTCACAGCGGCGGCATAAAATACATTTGTTCATGTCCACACGCACGAAGGGGTTGGGGTCACTATCGATCTGGTAGCGTTTTCCTTTTGTGCCCCACTCAGGGAATTTAGCTCTGTATTCGTAGGCGAGGTCTTGTAATTCACATTCGCCAGTTACGTCACAAGTGAGACAGTCCATCGGGTGATTGGCCAGCATTAGTTCAAGCGTTAGTTTTCGGTCGCGCGTCACTTTTTCGCTGGAGGTTTCGATCTCCATGCCTTCCGCTACAGGTGTGACACATGCGGCTTGCAGAAAGCGCCCGCCTTTTACTTCCACGATGCACATGCGGCAATTGCCAGTAGGGGATAGGTCTTTGTGATAGCACAAGGTGGGAATGTGCACACCAGATTCTTTGGCAACTTGAAGAATGGTCTTGCCTGCTTCAGTTTGGATATCTTTGCCGTCGAGTTTTATATTGATCATGATCTACCTTTCGGCTCATTTTCTGCTTTTGCAAACTCAGCTTCGAAGTGGGTCAACGCAGATTTCATGGGGATCGGTGCACTTTGTCCCAGCCCGCAGAAGGAGGAATCCTGCATAAGAGCGGCCAGTGTTTTTAATTCATCTGTATCGCCTTGCATGCCTTTGCCTTCGGTCATGCGGTTGAGAATTTCAAGCGCGCGCCATGTGCCAACTCTGCAGGGCGTGCATTTACCGCAGCTTTCGGCGGCAAAGAAATGCATCAACTCACGCAGGAATGAAACAGGCGAAACGCTCTGGTCGCAGATCAGGAAGGAACCAGCGCCCAGTGAGATCACTTGTGTCCAGCGTTTCTGCATGGCTTTGATATCGCGTGTCACGCCTTTAAGCGGACCCGAGGTGTAATCAATGTGCGAGTCCATCAAGGCGGGCGGAACAATTGTCCCTGCTGCACCGCCGCATAATGCAAAATTGAAATGTGAACCTGGCAGCATGCCGCCGCCAAAATCTTCGATGATCTGGCGCAAGGTCAACCCGAACGGCGCCTCGAACAAGCCAGGGTTTTTCACATAACCAAGCACCATGTACACTTTTGTGCCTGGGGTGGGGTCACTGGTTAAGTTGCGCCACCATTCCGCTCCGTTTTTTACGATGTGCGGAATTGCGCAAAATGATTCAACATTATTCACCACGGTGGGTTGTCCGCGGAAGCCATAGCTTGGCGGGTACGGCGGACGAATGCGCGGCTCGCCGCGTTTGCCTTCCAGCGATTCGATCAGTGCGGTTTCTTCGCCGCAAATATATGCGCC
>JAVBXV010000332.1 GCA_030824405.1 Anaerolineales bacterium
CAACCCTGGCCTGGCTGCAATTGGGCCGCCTCGTTACCCTCTATGTAATTTTAGGACTCGCAGGCGCGCTGATCGCCGCGGAATATTTCATCCGCATTCGTGAACAAGCAAATCGCCGCCCGCCTGTTTTTACCGATGACGACTCTTCGTAACCTTCCCTCCGTAGAACAAATTCTACAAACTGACGCCGCCGCCAAATTGATCGCGCGATTTGGCAGACCGCTCATGTTGACTGCCATCCGCTTTACTTTGGATGAAGTGCGGGCGCGCTTCAAATCTGGCGAGATAACTGCTCTGCCTCTACAAGATCTGATCCTCGTCCAGGCAGAAGCCACCTTAACCGCGTGGACGAAGCCGACTCTGCTGCCAGTCATCAATGCTGCGGGAGTGATCCTGCACACCAACCTTGGCCGCGCCCCATTAAGCGCCGCCGCCATCCGCGCCATGGATGAGGTTTCGCGCGGCTATTCCACACTTGAATATGACATTGTCAAAGGCATGCGTGGTTCACGTTTGATCCACGCTGAGTCTCTTTTGCAAAAATTGACGGGTGCAGAAGCGGCGCTGGTCGTCAACAATTGTGCCTCGGCTGTTTTGCTGATCCTTTCTGCGCTTGCAAATAAAAAACGCGTGATCATTTCACGCTCACAGCTTGTGGAAATCGGCGGTGGCTTCCGCGTGCCCGATGTAATGAAACAATCGGGCGCGAAATTAGTGGAAGTGGGCACCACCAACAAAGTCCGTTTGGCAGATTATCAATCCGCTGCCGAAGAACCAACTGCACTCATGATGCGTGTGCATCGTTCCAATTTCAAACTCGTTGGCTTCACCGAAGAACCTGAACTCAAAGATATTGTCAATGCGGCTCATCAGGCGGGCGTCCCTGTGGTGGACGATCTCGGCTCGGGCGCGTTGTACGATACAGCCAAATATGGGCTGGCGCATGAACCCACAGTACAAGAGTCCATGCAGGCGGGTGCAGATGTGATCGTCTTTTCGGGCGATAAACTGCTCGGCGGTCCGCAGGCTGGCATCATCATCGGCAAGGCAGATCTGATCGCGAAGATCAAGAAGCATCCACTCGCGAGAGCGGTTCGCGCGGATAAGACTTGTCTGGCGGGGCTGTCTGCTACGCTGCTGCATTACCTCAAAGACGAAGCGGAGCGTGAAGTGCCGATCGTGAAGATGATGTCTCTGACGCTGGAGCAGGTTCGAGGTCGGGCGGAAGCGTGGGCGGCAGAGTTGGGCCATGGAACGGTTGTGGCAGGCGAGTCCACGGTGGGGGGCGGCTCACTTCCAGGCGAATCCATGCCGACCTTCCTCCTCTCGCTTGAAGTGGACTCATCAGAAAGATTTTTGCGGGCGCTGCGAAAGAACAATCCGCCGATCATTGCACGCACCGAAAATGACAAAATATTGCTTGACCCTCGCACCGTGCTGCCCGAACAGGAAGATGTGTTGCTGGCGGGATTGAAAAATATACTAAAAAATATATAACGCGAATCACGCTAAAATTTTTTTGAATGGAGACAATATGAAATCAGAACTTGATGCAATTATGAAATCACGCAATTTGGATGGGTTCATTGTGTTCGGGAACGCCGAGCATAACCCGCCGATGTATTATTTTACGGGCGGCGGGCATGTCAGCCATGCCACGTTGATCAAGAAGCGCGGTGAAGCTGCAGCGCTTTTTCATGGGGATATGGAGCGCGATGAAGCTGCGAAGAGCGGTTTGAAATTGATGCCGTACAGTAAGTATGCGGCTGAAGATTTGGCAAAGAAAGCGAACGGCGATCAATTACTGGCCAGTGCGTTGCGTGCCGAGTTGATGTTGAAGGATATGGGCATTACCTCTGGCCGTGTGGGTATTTATGGAACGTATGAGTTGAGCGGCATCTTTGGCATGCTCTCGCATTTGCAGAAGTTGATGCCTGAGATTGAATTCATTGGCGAGTCACGCGAAGATTCTATTTTTATGCGTGCAATGGAAACCAAGGATGAAAGCGAAGTGGCGCGCATCCGCAAGATGGGCAAGATCACGACCGCAGTGGTTGCAAGAGTTCGCGAATATCTGACAGCCTGTGATGTGCGCGCAGATGAAGTTCTCTTAAAAGAAGATGGCTCACCATTGACAGTAGGGGATGTGCATTCGAAGATCCGTTTGTGGGTGGCGGAACATGGTGCAGAGCTGCCTTCAGGTTTTATCTTTTCACTTGGGCGCGATGCAGGTGTACCGCATTCAGGCGGTACTCCTGAAGATCTGATGACCCTCGGGAAAACAATTGTCTTCGATATTTATCCCGCCGAAGCAGGCGGCGGATATTATTACGATTTCACACGCACATGGAGTTTGGGATACGCCACGCCAGAGGCGCAGGAATTGTACGGCCAGGTCAAAGAGATCTATGACAAGTTGATGGATAACTTTGATCTGAACACGCCGTTCAAACAGTATCAACAAATGACCTGTGAATATTTTGAGTCCAAGGGGCACCAGACGCCGCTAAAAACCAAGGCGCCTGTGGAAGGCTATGTCCACAGTTTGGGGCATGGAGTTGGCTTGAATATTCACGAGAGACCCTTCAGCGGTTTGCAGGTTGGCGATGACCAAAGGCTTGGGCCTGGGGTTGTGATCACCTCTGAACCTGGGTTGTATTATCCAGAAAAAGGCATGGGCTTCCGTATTGAGGATACCCTGTGGGTAAACCCAAATGGAATGATCGAGAGACTTGCCGAATATCCTTATGATTTTGTTTTACCAATGAAGAACTGGAAAAAATAAACTGAAGGATAGTGTCCATGCTTAAATCGCGCTTAATCCTCAATATCTTGATCGCCATCAGTATTCTGATCGCGCTGTTCTTTGCGTCATTTTATATTTATAACGAAGTGCGTGTTCGCAAGGTGGTGATCGCCACCAACGAAGAGGGCAGTACAAGTTATGAATTTATGACGGCTTTTGTTGAGGTGATGAAACTTGAGGAGCCCCGACTTCAGATCACGATATTGCAAACGAAGGGTTCTGGCGAGATCATGGATGCGCTGCGGAAACGCGAAGCCGATTTTGGCACGGCACAAATTGACCTGGTCACCACCCAGCAGGCGCGTACGGTGGCGTTGCTTTACCCTCAGGTCTATCATGTGATCGTTGCCGCAGATTCTGACATTCGCACACCTGCCGACCTGAAAGGCAGGATCATTGGTACATCTTCTGTATCTGGCGGTTCGTTTGCCTCTTTGTTTACCCTGCTCAGCTACTACAACCTGACAGAAGACGACGTAACCGTGATCCCGTTTGAAGATAGCGATCTGCGCGACGTAGCTTTCATCAATGGCGAGGTGGATGCACTCTTCCGTGCGACTGCACTGGGCAGCGCGTCGATCCGTGAGTTGATGGCAAAAACCGATGCGCGCTTGCTGACCTTCGATCAGTTTGAAGCGATGAAGATCCAATCCCCGTCTTTGTTTCAATATGAAATTCCAAGGGGAACCTACCATGCAACAACGCCCGTCATTCCTGATCGTGATACCATGACCGTGGGCGTGGCAACTGCCTTGTTTGCAAATTCAGGCGTGGACCCAGATGTGGTTCGCCTGTTTACCCAGGTGCTGTTCGAACATCGTAATGATATTATTCGGAAGAACACACTGGGTTCATTTATTGAATCCCCTGTCCCTTATCAGGATGTACTTCCGTCCATTCACCCTGGCGCACTTTCCTATTATGATCGTGAACAGCCCAACCTGCTCAACCGATATTACACGGAGATCAGCCTGTTATTTACGGTCGGCCCGATCCTGGCGTCCCTGATTTTCGGATTTCAATCCCGTTTTCTAGCCAACCAGAAAACGAAAGCTTCGGAATATAATCTGGAACTTGCAAGCCTGCTGGCTGATATGATGTCTGCATCTACAAAGAAGTCAGCAATGCTTACAGAGAAAAGACTCCTCGAATCTTTGAATCGGGTGGTTGAAGATATGAACGAAGGAAAGATTTCCCAGTCTGATCTGCAGACTTTTACACTGGTCTGGGAGAAAGCAATGGACGCTGTCCGCTTCCGCGAGACCACATTACAAAGATCCCCATCGAAGAAGAACCCCTCATGACCGAATTAAAACCTGCTCGAATTCTTGCCATTGAAACATCGTGTGATGAAACTGCCGCAGCCGTCCTTGAAAATGGACGCGAGCTGCTGGCGTCTGTTGTTGCCTCGCAAATGGAGATCCATGCCCGCTATGGCGGGGTGTTTCCTGAAGTCGCTTCCCGTCAGCATGTTTTGAGCATTACCCCGGTAGTCGAACAAGTTCTTGCGCAGGCGCACCTGACCCTTAATGATATTGATGCGGTTGCCGTTACGCAGGGTCCCGGCCTGGCTGGCTCTTTGGTCGTTGGCATGAATATGGCCAAGGGTCTTGCCATGGGCATGGGTAAGCCGCTCATTGGTGTTAATCATCTTGAGGGACATTTATATTCTGCGTGGGTTTATGACTCGGGAGAGATCGTTCCCCCGGAGCCGCAGTTTCCGTTGATGGCGCTGTTGGTTTCTGGCGGACATACCGAACTGAATCTCATGACCGATCATTTGACGTATCAACGCCTCGGTTCCACTATGGACGATGCGGCTGGTGAAGCCTTCGACAAAGTGGCCCGCCTCCTTGAGCTTTCGTACCCTGGCGGTCCATCCATTCAGAAGGCTGCGGAAGAGGGTGACCCCAACCGCTTCCAATTTGCCCGCTCCTGGATGGAAGGCACCTGGAATTTTTCATTCAGCGGTTTGAAGACTTCTGTGTTGTATCAAGTGCGTGAATTACAAAAGAAGCAGACAAACCTGCCAGTTGCAGATCTGGCCGCTTCTTTTCAACAGGCAGTTGTGGATGTGTTGTTTAAGAAAACCATGATGGCCGCGCGTGAATTTGGCGCGAAGGAAATTCTCGTGGCGGGCGGCGTTTCTGCCAACCGTCCATTGCGACAGACTTTTAAGGCGCAAACAGAATTTCCAGTTCATATTCCCCCGCTTGCATTATGCACAGACAATGCCGCGATGATCGCTGCTGCTGGGTATCATCGCTATGCCCTTGGCCACGTCTCTGGGCTGGAGATGGATGTGCTGCCAACCTGGCCGCTCTCCTAAACTGAGTCATTCTGAGGGGTGGAGCACGAAGGACCCGATTAAAACCAAAAGGCCATTCGCGTGCCCACGCGAATGGCCTTTTGAATTGGGAGAATGTAATTACAAGTATATATTTCACACTTAAGGGAAGCCTGAAACTGGCCTAAGAATTGGATGAGAACAATTCCCTTCGGATAGGGGAGTGCAGGCTGGTTAATTAAAAGTCAAAGCCCGTTGGAACCTGCCCAGGTTCCAACGGGCTTTTGAGAAGGGAGAATGTATTGGTGATTATACGGATTGACTTAAGTGAATCCTGAACGAGGCATAAATGCCAGATAAGAGTTTTTCAGCCCGATTTTTTGAGCGCGATCAATATTTCGTTTAAGGAGATCGGCCCTTCGCGCAGGATCTGTGGTTCATCTGCTGTGCAATCTACTAAGGTGGACGGGATACCACCAGGGGTTTTGCCGCCATCCAGTATTAAGGGGATGCGTCCCTGTAGTTGGTCGTATACCTCTTGCGCGGTGGCTGGGCCTGGCTGGCCTGAGATGTTGGCTGATGTAACTGCCATGGGGCCAGCGGCGCGCAACAGGGCGCGTGCATCAGGGTGGTTGGGAATGCGGACTGCGATCGTAGCTGTGGCTGAGACTGCCGCAGGGAGAGTCTGCTTTTTGGGGACGACGCAGGTCAGCGGTCCCGGCCAGAAGCGGGCGGCGAGAATGCGCGCCATGTCTGGAATATCCACTGCGATCTGGTCGAGGTCATCCATGTCCGCGATCAAAATGGGAATGGCCTTTTCAATGGGACGGTTTTTTGCCGTGTAAATGCTTTCGATGGCTGCGTTATTAAACGCGAGCGCGCCGAGCCCGTAGACGGTGTCGGTGGGGAAGGCGATGATGCCGCCGTTTTGTAGAAGCTCAAGCGCGTGCTGAATTTCAGCGGCAGGGAGAATTTCAGTCTTCATGGAGTGTGATATCCAAAATGCGATCGTGGCCTGCAAGGTCTTGATGCATCAGCAGGGTCGTGTCTTCGAATGAGTCGTAGGCGAGGCTGAGGGCTTTGGGGCCTTGCGTGGCTTCGATCTCAAGTAGAATTTTTCCGTTGGGGGCAAGCCAGTTTGGCGCGAGTTTGAGCAGGCGGCGATAGAGATCGAGACCGTCTGCGCCGCCATCGAGGGCGAGCGTGGGTTCGTTGCCGAAGATGGGAAGTTTATGCAAAGTTTCAGTGGGGATGTAGGGCAGGTTGGCGCAGATGAGATCAAAATGTTGTTCGGTGGGCAACGGGTCAACATGCTGCGGCAGAAGATCGTATTGCAGGAAGTCAATGTTATGGTGGACGTGGAATTTCTCGGCGTTGTGTTTTGCAACTTTGAGTGCGGCGTGTGAGATGTCTGTTGCGAGAATGTGGACGTCGGGAACATGCATGGCAAGCGTGACCGCGATGATGCCTGAGCCTGTACCAATATCTGCGACGGTTCTTCTTTCGGGGGATGCTTTCAGCCAGGCGATTGCTTTTTCGAGCAGCAGTTCGGTTTCGGGGCGCGGAATGAGCACGTCTTTGGTGATCTCAAAATCGAGGCCGAAGAATTCGCGATGGCCAATGATGTATGGAAGTGGGACGCCTGCCTGGAGTTGGGCAAATGCTTTTTGCGCTTGCTCAAGCTGGGGCGGGGGCAGAGGCGCGTCCAAATGGGCGAGCAGCCATGTGCGTGGATGTCCCATAACGTGGGCGAGCAGGAGCTGCGCGTCAAACTCGGGCCAGTCTGTTTTTAGTTGTGGAGTGATCTGTTTGAGGAATTCTTCCGCATTCATGCTTTTATTTTACTTGTTAAAAAAATATGGCGGCCAATTCAGGCCGCCATATTTTTTTATTCGTCGTCGTCCACGCCTGTGGCGGCGAGCTTACCCGCTTCATCACGGGTGGAAAGTTCATCGATGAATTGGTCGATCGAGCCGTCCATGACGGCGGGGAGGTTGTAGCTGGACAGGCCAATGCGATGGTCTGTGACGCGGTTCTGCGGGTAGTTGTAAGTGCGGATCTTTTCGGAGCGTTCGCCTGAACCAACCTGCGAGCGGCGATCTGCTTCGAGATCTGCCTGTGCTTTTGCTTCTTCAATTTCGTACAAACGCGCGCGCAAAATGCTCAACGCGCGTAATTTATTTTGCAATTGTGAGCGCTCATCCTGACAGGTGACAATCATGCCTGTGGGGATGTGATACAGGCGCACGGCTGTGGAGTTCTTTTGCACGTTCTGGCCGCCTGCGCCAGAGGAACGATACACTTCAATTCTGATATCGCTTTCTGGAATGTTGACTTCAACTTCGTCCACTTCGGCGAGCACGGTTACAGTTGCTGTGGACGTGTGAATGCGCCCCTGGGCTTCGGTAGCAGGCACGCGTTGTACGCGATGTACACCCGATTCGTATTTTAGTTTTGAATACGCGCCTTTGCCTTTGACTTCAAAGATGACTTCCTTGTAACCGCCGATGCCGATGGAGCTTTCAGACATGACTTCGGCTTTCCACTTTTTATCATCGGCATAGCGGGTGTACATGCGGAACAGATCTGCGGCAAAGATGGCGGCTTCGTCACCGCCTGCGCCTGCGCGAATTTCAAAGATCACGTTCCTGTCATCACGCGGGTCCTTGGGGACGAGCATGCTCTTGATCAATTTTTCGAGAGCTTCTGTTTTTGGGGTCAGCTCTTCCACGTCTGCCTTGGCGAGAGCGATCATTTCCGTGTCGTTTTCTGCAATGATCATGGCTTTGGCTTCTTCAAGGCTCTTCATGGCCTGGCGATACTCGCGCGCTTTTTGTACAAGAGGTTCGAGGTCTACGCGTTCCTTGTTGATCTCGGCGGCGCGTTGATAGTTACTGCCTACTTCCAGCAGTTCTTCACCAAGCAGTTCATATTTTTCTTCAATGGCTTGCAGTTTGTCGAGCATAAACTTTCCTCACATCAGGTTGAGCATGCACTATACCCAAAACATACTCTAATAATGGCATTTTTGCGAAATAAAGCGCGGCATAAAGCCGCGCGAGCGTGATTATACCATTACACTTCTGCGCTAAAAGTTTGTTGTGGTTGCCGAAAGGATCATTGAAAGGATCAGGATCACTGCGAAGATCGCCAAAAAAACCTGCGCGGCTTTTTGGCGCCTGCTGGCTTCGTTGGGCTTGGATTGTTTTTTGGTTTTTGTGCTTTTAATAGCCATTTCTTTTCTCACTTTTTCTGAATATTATTTGTAGAGATGTTTGTAAAAGGCTTGCGCCATTACTTTTTCCAATTCGTCAATTGTAACGGGTTTCATCACGTAGCCGTCTGCGCCGATCTGTATGGCTTTGTCCACCATTACGTCTGCGGCTTCGGAGGAAAGCATGATGATGGGCAGGTCTTTCCATTCCTTGCGGCGGCGTAGAAATTCAAGCATGTCCAAACCGCTGACTTCGGGCATGTTGATGTCCAGGATCATCAGATCAGGAGACTGGCCTCCTGCAAGCAGGGTTTGTGCGGCGGTACGCGCATGTATAAAATGCCTTGTTTCGCAATCCAGTAGTTTTAACATCAGGCTGACTGCGCGTCCCATTTCTTCGTCGTCATCAACGATCCAAATTTGCTTCATTCGAGGTGTGCCTTGATGCTTTCCGCCGCGCTTTCGTTCATGCCTTTTATTGCGGCCAGGTCTTGTATGGTGGCTTCCTTAATCTTATCCATGGAACCGAAATGTTTCAAGAGCGCTTTTCGGCGTGCAGGTCCAATGCCAGGGATGGAATCCAACTGTGACGCCAGACCCAGTTTTGTGCGTTTCTTTCGATGCGCTGTGATCCCATAGCGATGGGCTTCATCACGAATGCGTTGTACGAGGTAAAGTCCCTGCGAGTGGCGGGGCAGCAACAGCGGCTCGCTTTTGTACGGGAAGAAAATTTCCTCCTCCTGTTTCGCAAGCCCCACAACTGGCACCTTGTCAAATAAACCAAACTGCTCAAGGACTTTGACCACACGCCCCAGTTGTCCCTTACCGCCGTCAATAATGATCAGATCTGGGAGGAAGGAGAACGACGCATCAGGCTTGGACCCTGGGCCTGCTTCTGTTTCCTGACCAGATTGCCATCTTTTGAATCTACGCGTGAGCATTTCCTCCATCGAAGCAAAGTCATCGGGTGCGCCGATGCTTGTGCTGTCAATGTTGAATTTGCGATACAGGTTCTTGGCAGGCACTCCCTGCTCGAAAACGATCATCGCTCCAATGGTGGCTACGCCTTGCGTATGGCTGACGTCATAGCACTCAATGCGGTTCGGCGGGGAGCTGAGGTTTAATGCATTCTGTATCTCGGCAAGAGATTGTTCCTGTTTGTGGGCATCTGCCTGCCATTGAGAACGCAAGGCTTGCAATGTCTCTGCCGCATTTTCGCTGGCCATCTTCACGAGGTCTTGAGACTGTCCACTTTTGGGGACCAACAATTCCACTTTTTTACCGCCGCGCTTCGAGCGCAGCCATTGACCGATGATCTTCGCCTCTTCAATTTCCTCTGGCAGCATGACCTGCTCTGGAATGGACGCGGCTTCTGTATAAAACTGTTTGACGAATTCAGACATCACCTCGGTATTGGCCACATCTTCAGTGCCTTCGAGAATGAAATATTCGCGCCCGATCAACTTGCCGCCGCGGATGAAGAATATCTGCACGCAGGCTTCACCGTCTTCGCGAGCCATTGCCAGCACATCCGAATCCAGATAATCTGAAGCAAAAACGATCTTCTGTCTTTCCATAATGGAATGAATGGCTTTGAGTTGATCGCGCAGGGCGGCGGCTTTTTCAAAACGCAATTCGTCTGCGGCTTTTTGCATTTCAATTTGCATGCGTTCCACAATACCTTCACTGTGTCCGCTTAGAAAAGACATCAGGTCAGAGATCATCTGGCGGTAGCCTTCGCGGGAGGTGACCCCAATGCAGGGCGCATTACACAACTTGATGTCGTAATACAGACAGGCACGTTTGTCCTGTCCCGTAATTTCACGGTCACAAGTTAGGTATGGAAAAATGCGGCGCAGCACATGCAAAGTTTGATGCACCGCCCAGGCAGAGGTATATGGACCGAAATAGCGTGAGCCATCTTCCACCATTTGCCGTGTCACCGTCACTTTGGGGAAGGGTTCGTTCCAATGGACTTTTATGTAGGGATAGCGTTTGTCGTCTTTAAGGCGGATGTTGTATTTTGGTCGATGCTTTTTGATGAGGTTCATCTCAAGGATGAGCGCCTCAAGTTCCGAGCCGACCACGATCCATTCAAGGTCAACAATGTCACGCACAAGGCGGCGCGTCTTGCCATCATGGCTGGAATCGGCATGGAAATAGGACCGTACGCGGTTCTTTAAACTAATCGCCTTGCCAACATAGATGATCGTCCCCTCGGCGTTTTTCATAATGTAACAG
>JAVBXV010000074.1 GCA_030824405.1 Anaerolineales bacterium
GTGCCTTTTTCCAATGCGCGCAAACAATGTTGATAAAGTGAAAAATCCTCATTGGCTGTTTCGAAATGAGTATAGCGTTCCATCTCACCAGGCTTGAGCGGCTCGCCTTTCAAGAATCGCACGCGTTCATTCAAAATGGCCGCATCACCAGTTGCAGAAATATATTCAGCGGTGACATACGGCAGCCAGAGCAGGTCATCTGAAAAACGTGTTCGCACCCCGCGCCCCACTGGCGGATTCCACCAATGCAATACATCGCCTTCCTCAAATTGATGCCGCGCCGCTTCCAATATTTGCGTGCGCGCGATCTCTGGTTTGGTATGCAGCAGCGCCATCACATCCTGAAGTTGATCGCGGAATCCAAACGCGCCGCTGGATTGATACAGCCCGGTGCGCCCCCATAAACGACACGCCAATGTTTGATAAAGCATCCAACGATTGAGCATCAGATCCATGCTGGGATCGGGTGTTTCCACCGTGATGACATTTAGGATCTCATCCCAATGCTGTTGGACAGAGGACCAGATCGATTCAACCTCCGCCCGTGCCTGGATCTGTCCGATCAATTCAAGACTCTCCGCCCGATCTTTTCCCTGCCCAATTAAGAAAAAGACTTCTTCTGTGGCGCCAGGAGCAAGGTCTACATGCAGTTGGATCGCCGCGCACGGGTCCAAGCCTGCATTGACGGCGCTCGCCAGACCGATGCGCTCCAAAGCCGCGGGAGTACGCAGACTTCCCATGCGCCCAAGAAACTCTGTGCGGTCGGTGGTGACGCCATGCGGTTTTTTATTGGAAGCGAGAAATGCGACCCTTTCACCGAAGTCACTGTTGAAATGATTACTGGCGAGCAACGCATTATGATCAGAATCAAATTCTGGCATGATGTGCGCTTGATTTGTGTCACGGGTTGTGCCAAGCACCCATTCTGCATAGTAGGTGACAGTGACACGGCGTGGACGAGCCCATAAATTTTGCAAACGCAAATGTGCAATTTTCACTGGCGCATCTGGCGCGGCAAATAAACGCAGATTCTGATTCAAGCCATGGCTCTGACTCTCGAAGATCGAATAACCCGCGCCATGACGGATCACATGCGCCACGTCTGCGCCAGCGGGCATGAGCGTTGGCGACCAGACCGCACCTGATTCTTCATCACGTAAATAAATTGCTTCGCCTGGCATATCTGTGACGGGGTCATTGCGCCACGGGGTAATACGGTTCTCACCGCTATTCACCGCCCAGGTGCAGCCCGAACCTGATTCAGAAACCAGAAAGCCAAACTGCGAATTGGCGATCACATTCACCCACGGATGCGGCGTACGCTGACCGTGTTTCAAATGGATCACATATTCTCTGCCATCGCGGCTGAATCCACCAAGGCCATTTTCCATGAGCAGGTCATCTGGCAGGGTAAGAGCAGGCGTCGGTTCGGGATCAATTTTCGGGGAGAGTGAAGCGATGAATTTTGGCAGACGCGTAGTCTGCAGAGTTAATCGCAGGGCATGTTCAGCGAGTGTTCCGTTCGTTTCATCCAAAATAACGCCCGCTACTGTTTCAAACAAAATGTAGTCGGTCTGGTGAAGTTGATCGGCACGCAGGATAAAAATTCCATCACGTTGATTCAACGATTCGGCCGCACCCATGCGCGTGATCTGACGTACGATCGTATTATGCAGATCGAGGGCGTAGCCTGTATCCTGTTCGTTTAAGATCACAAGGTTAACCGTGGCATGGCGGCTGCGCCAATAAGTGAAGGCTTGCAAGGCTTCGATCAGCAAAGGCGATTCACCATCGCGGATGCGCACCATCAAAATTGGATAATCACCAGAGATACCGAAGGCCCACAGATCAGATTGTCCCTTTTCATTTTGCGCGAGAATATGCGGCGCGGCGCGCAAGACTCCCGTTGGATGGACCAGGGCAGAATACAAGCGTTGAATGTTTTCAACAGCATAGGCATTCAACCCAAGCTCAAGCAGTTCCCGTTCACTACGGGCACGCGACTCGTCGAAGGCGCGATGAATAGCCTGTCCGCTTTGATAACGAGATAATTTATCCAATGCCTCGGCACGCGTGGAAGCTGCCAATGTCAGAAATGTAACTCTGGTTTTCGCATGCGCTTTCAGGTCTATATTCTGTGCCAGCGAAAGGATCGGGTCGAGCGTTCCGCCAGTGGTTCCAGACAAATGATGATTTCCACTTTGCAAGGCCTGCGGAGTATGCATGGTCTGTAACCTGCCCAGAAATTTTGCGCGGTCACTTTCATATTCGCCAGTCACTTTGCGGCCAGCTTCGATGACCATTGCATGGATCATCACTACTGGTTTTTCATCTGCCGAGCGCGGACGGCGCTCAAAGATCAATGCGTTCTCTTGTGGAAGATATTCACTCTCGATAAAAAGTTTATTGAACGCGGGGTGACGCCGATCTGCAGCCTGCGCGGCCAGCACCACTTCGCTATAACTGGTCAGTTTTAATCTGCGAGGCTGGTCGCTGTCATTCAAAATGTTCACACGCCGAATTTCAACACCATCTGTGCTGATGGTGACGCCCGTACGAAGAGAGATACCATTATCTGAACGTTGAAACTCGACCTTGTGTGGATAAAACATAACGTCCAAATGTTCGGGCGCGCATCCAATAGGTTGAGAGGTGGCAGACCAAAGCGCCCCGCTCTCGCGGTCTTGCAAATAGATCCATGTGCCCGATTGATCGAGAGTTGTATCCGCGTGCCAGCGTGTCAACGCGAACTCGCGCCATTGACTGAATCCACCGCCCGCATTGGTGATCAACATTCGACTGTCACCTTGTGAAAGAATATGCACCTGCGGAATGGGACTATCGATCGGCACACGCCACGGCTCACTGACAACCATGCGTTCGCCTTCTGGCAGTTCCACTGGCTCATCAAGATGAGGATATTCGATCGGCGGGTTGAGCGGTATTTTTTCCTGAAGCAAAAGCTCCACACTTTGGATGTGCTCATCCGCATGGAAACGCTTGACCATGACATCATCCAACAGGTAATTACAAGCCGCCATCAAGATCATGCCCTGATGATGTGCCATGTATGATTTCACAGTGGCGGATTCCTGGTCTTCGGGCAGGCGCCCTTCGGTGTAATCGAGCGCTTCATAAAAACCAAAACGCCCGAGCATATTTAACTTTTCCAGATCTGCCATGTTCGCCAGCACGGCCTGCGGCTGAAGTGAAAGTCCCATCAACGAGGCGTAGGGGGTGATCACCAGATCTTTACTCTGTTCACGTTTGTAACCCAGCTCAGGCACACCAAACGCCTGATACTGATAGTTCAAATTAATATCGAAAGTGTAATAGCCTGATTCTGAAATGCCCCAGGGTATTTTCTGTTCCTGTCCATAATTCACCTGTGCTTCCAGTGCGACATAACAACTCTCTGAAATAAATGTCCCTGCATAGTTTTTGATAAAGAGCGTGGGCATCAGATATTCGAACATCGTACCGCTCCATGAGAGCAGTACCTGCTTGCCGTTTATCTTGGTCACTGGCCGACCCAAATGCTGCCAATGACTTTGAGGCACATCCCCTTTGGCGATCGAGATCAAACTGGCGATGCGCGCTTCGGATGCCAGCAGGTCATAATAGCTTGGGTCCAGCCGTTCGGTACTGACGTTGTATCCGATATGAAATACCTGCCTGCGCTGATCGAACAGGAAGCGAAAGTCCATGTTGTTCACAGCAGCGTTTGCCTGCATGGCCATATCTTGAAAACCGATCAACAGAGTGGAGACGGTCATATGCGTCGTCGAAATATCATCTCCCAACAGTTGGCACCATTCACGCGCCGCGTCATCCTGCTGTTGTTCCTCAAAATGTTTTAATGCAGCTTGAATATGTTTATAAATCGCTGTTGCATTTCCAAGTGTAGGCAGTTCAGCAGGCAGGCTATCGCGAAAAGCCTCTCCAGCGGGTGTCTGCATATTGGCAATTAACGCAGGTGGCATGTCCACACTGTTAAGCCACGGCGCGAATAAAGATAAACTGCGCTGCATGTCCTGCAAGTGATGATGCATGAGATCGAGATAAAGCTGCAACTCGGTCAGAGATTCAGGATTTAGATTAGGATGACTCTCAAGCAGTTCGATCAAGCGACGCGACACTCTTTCCCAGCCTTCACCTGACAGCCAATCGAGAGTCATTTTCCACGCTTCAGATCGGTTCTGAATTCCACTGATGCGTTCATAAATGCTGGTTAGTTCAACTTCAAAAGATTCGATCGAAGCGTGTGGATTATTTTTCTCCAACGCTTGTAATGTCTCTGCCAAAATATCCAGGATCGCCAGCAGTCCCTGCCATTGTTTATCGCCGAGCACTGGCGCATCTGTCATGGCCAAACAACCCTGCCTGAGAGTCACCAGACAAGCCGCCAAATTGCCACTATCCACTGTGGATACGTAACGGGGCGGAAGCGCCGTCATTGATTGTGAGTCATACCAATTAAGTAAATGACCACGATAATGTTCGAGTTTTTCCATGTTCTCGAAGGTCGAGCGCAAACGGAATGCAAGCTCAAGCAATCCCATATAACCCAGATCATACGCAGACAACGTGGACGTCAAAAATAGTCCAATGTTGGTCGGCGTGGTGTAGTGGGCCACACTTCCGCGCGGTGACTCTTGAAAATGATCGGGGGGCAGCCAGTGATCATTTGGGCCTGCAAATCGTTCAAAAAATGCCCATGTCCGCCGTGCCAGCCGCAGAACTTGTCTGCGCTGCGGTTCTGTCAGCGGCTTGGTGGTGTGTGTTGCGGGCAGGCTGATCAGGTAAGCGATCTGTGGAGCGATAATCCACGCAGTTAGTAAAGGCAATGCCGCCCATAACGCTGTCGGATTGAAAATGTAAACCGTGACTCCCAATAAAACGGTGAACACCAAAGAGGCGGCCATCTCACTCAAGGTTTCATAGTGTGCATTCGCCCCAAAAGCGCGCGAAAGATTTGCCGCTGTTGTCCATTGCAGAAGATTTTTGCGCGCGATCAGCAAACGGGTCAACGTGGTGCGAATGGCTCCGAGCATAAGCAATGCTTCATACGCCAGAAAAATAACGGACAATTCCCAGCGAATGAGCGGGGCTTGCACTAATTTGATAAGTTGCTTAAACGACAGCCGATTTCGTACACCAAACCTGACATCGTGAAAAATTTGCACTGCAACTGGCAAGGCAGAAGGTGAAAGAACAAGCAGTGTCCAGATCAGGGGAGAGCCAGGCAGGAATAGCCAGCCTGCCGCAAACAGGGCAAGCAATGTCGGCGGCAGTAAACTGCGCCGTAAATTATCAAAGACTTTCCAGATGTCGATAGGGGACAAGCGGTTAGGTGCCGCCCCTTTTTCTGTATACACAACAGGGAACAACCAGGGCAGCAACTGCCAGTCACCGCGAATCCAGCGGCGCAGACGGCGGGCGTAAACCATATAGCGCCATGGGTATTCTTCATATAAAGTAATGTCTGTGACCAGTGCAGCGCGTCCATGGATCCCCTCAAACAGATCATGGCTTAGCAGAGTGTTCTGGCGCACCTGACCTGCCAGGCTGCGCTCAAAAGCCGCGACATCATAGATGCCTTTGCCAACATAACTGCCTTCGCCAAACAGATCCTGATAGACATCTGAAACGGCGAAGGAATACAGGTCAAAGCCAGCGTTGCCAGCAAATATCTGCGAAAAGCGCGAACGGTTGGCGCTGGTTGGTTTGATCGCCACGCGTGGCTGTAACACAGTATACCCAGCGACAACTTCGCGCCCGTCCACGGCGAATTCTGCATGGTTAAGTGGATGCGCCAACGTAGCGATCAGCCGATTGGCACTGCCCTGCGGCAGGGACGTATCTGCATCCAGTGTGATCACATATTTAACATCAGATAGAATGCTCACTTCGCCCATCTGAGTTGTGTAGGCTGTCCCACCCAGGTTGAGCAAGAGGCGGTTGAAATCTGCCAACTTTCCACGCTTACGTTCCCAGCCCATCCAAACCCCTTCGGATGGATTCCACTGGCGTTGGCGATGGAATAAATAAAAAGGCAATGCATGCGGATATTTTTTATTAAGATTTTCGATACCCACACTAGCTAGTGCGAGCAGCTGCTCATCCTCTGGCATGTTCTCAGAAGGAGCATCGCCAAAATCGGTCAACAAGGCATACGTTAACAATGGATCGGGGTTGGATAAATAATAAAGTTCCAACTCCTGCAAAAGATGATTAAGTTCCTCGGCGCTTTCCAACAAAGTGGGCACAACCACCATGGTGCGGTTGCCAGGTTGGATGCCCTCTGAAAAATCCATGCGCGGCAGGCTTTGCGGTTTAATGCGATGGGTCACATTCCAATGCACAAGTGTGATCGCCGCTTCCAAAGCCAGCCCAACGCCAAGCACAGCAACAACGACCAACTGGGCAGGTGTCCCACCAGAGATCAATGTGTATGTGAACAGCCCAAAAAGAAACAGTGCCGTAAAGAAAGCAATGCTTCCGAGATAAAAAGCGGTTGGGAATGCGAGCAGTGCGCGCCGAAAGCGCACGTTGAATTCGGGCTTGTAACTGACAGTAGTTTCAAGTATCGTGCGGCCTGCGTCAACCAAATAAAAACCAACATGCGTTCTACGCAAGTCGGTTTTGTCTTCCACATTTCGAGCAAGATCAATTGCGGCAAGCGCAACCTGCTCTTCACTAAACTTTGAATGGCGTGACAATTCTTCAATGACACTGCGATAGTTGTTGCGGGTGGCAAAATCCATATCCGCATAGACGTGCGCGGGTTCATCACGCAATATCTTTTCCACCAAACTGGTCTGTTCAAAGAAATCGTTCCAATCTGTGGCAGAGAGCAAACGCAGGCTGAGAAAGCAATTGGCAACTATGGTCTCGTTTGACACTGTTTGTGGAGCAAACAGATTCGAAACTTCGTTCAGATCTTTTGGTGCTTCCACGCCAGTCAATTCAGAGATGGCGTAGACCATCCGCTCCAGGATGCCAATACGCAGCATGATCGGCAAAGCCCACAGTTCGCCGATCGTGAGCGGTGTAACCTGTTGATAATTCAACACAAAAATTGCAGCTTGTGTCAGGTCTATCTGACTCTGGCTGTATCCGATCCATTCACGGGCGAGCGCAAAAACACGGGAATGTCCCTGAAGCGATGTCCCTTTAAGTTTTGGCAGCTGCTCGAGGAAACTGACGGGCAGATCTTCTTCGATCTGGCGCAGCGTCTGCTTGATGACATAAAAATTATCCAGCATCCACTCGCCTGCCCGCGATGACTTGTTAAGCAGATCGGGTAAATTCCTGGCTGGCACAGACTTAAATAATGCATAGGCGTTGCGTAAAGCCAGTTCCCAGTTTTGCAGCGTCTCCAACAAATCAACTTTTTGAGCATTGGATATTTCCGCCGCATCCCGCGCTGTAAGCGGAAGCGGATACACCTGGTGCATTTTTGCCAGTTGATGTGCAAATTCTCTAAAACGAATATCGGTGTCTGGATTAACAGGTTCGGTCGGGGACATCGGTGAAGCAATCTGCATGGATTAACGCTCTACTCGTTCATTTGATTGAGGATCAGATGAAATTGATTCTTGTTTAACAGGCAGGTCTTGAACGATCAAAAGCGGAGCGTTGCCATATAGAATGAAATTATTAACCATGCTTCCATACGGCCATTGATGATTCCCCGAATATCCATGTGCACTCAGTGCAACCAGATCAATACGTTCCTGATCTTCCAGTTGATGAAGCGCAACAGCCGCGTTGTCACTGGTAATGAGATGCGTTTGCACCGCGATACCTTCCAGATACGAACGCGATTTTAATTGTTCGAGATATCGCCCCGCTTCCTCTTGATTGCGCTCAACCACACGAGCAGATAATTCAATATCTTCACGTGTTGGCGGCATCAGACGCGCCATCTCTGGGGTTTGCACAACCTGCACAAGATGGATCTGAGCTTTATGAAATTGTGCCAGTTGTGTGATGATCGGTAAAACGTTTTCCGCCCGTTGTGAACCATCCAATGGAACCAGGATGCGTTGATAAAGCGGGGTTTCAGATAATTCACCAGAGTGGGAACCATATTGGTGTGCCCGAACAAGTAACAGCGAAGTTTGAGCGCTTAGAATGATCTTTTGCGTAATGCTGCTGATGCTCCTTTGAGTCAAGCCATTACGTCCATGACTGCTCAAAACGATCAGCTTCATTCCCTGATTTTGGGCATACTCAGTGATCCCCTCAGCCACCAACCCTTCCATCACTATCGTTCGTGTCCGTATATGTACTTCTTGAAAACGCGCCTTTGTCTTTTCCAGATAAAGACTTGCCTTGGTTTTATTGATCTGCCAATTCACCAGATCAAATATTTGAGCAGATGTGCCCGTCTGTTTTTTTTCCAGCATGCGCAACAATACAACTTCCGAATTAAAAGAACGAGCGACGGCAACAATGTGCGGCAGAACGCATTCTGCCAATTGAGAACCGTCCAGAGGGACGAGGATAGGATCAAACATGGGTCAGCCTTTCAATGCTTGTATACTGCCAGGTCTGGCCAGGTTAAGTATTGGAATACCTAGCCGACTGGGCAATGGCCGGTATTGATAATGTGTTGGGTGTGGGAGTGTCATCTCGCGGGCGCGAGTGAAAAAGGACAATTCTATGGAATGTTACACTGCAAGAGGCGTGTTACGCACCTGCAAAAATGATTCTTCCAACCGTATGCTGTTCAACATACTAAAATGAGTATACTCCACTTTGTTGCAATTAAACGTCTAGACAAAAGCGTGACACCCTTGGGTGAATAGGCTTGTGAACAAGGCTAAAACCCAGTGTTGACTAGACAACTTCACAGAGGTAAAATGGCATCGACTTCCCCCCAAAAAAAGGCAGCAGATGTCCACATATAAATTTCTCATCCAAACAAAAAACGACCCACGAAACAACGGCTATTTACGCGATGCCCACGCGCTTGGATTCCAGCCGCTACAAAGCATCGCCGTACAGGACCTCTACTTTATCGAGGGCCAACTGTCGCAGGAAGATTTGCAGCAGTTGGCCCTCAAACTTTTAACAGACCCCGTCACTCAACTTGCTTCATGGATGGAATTACCCGCGCCTCTCTCCCCGCCCAAAACTGATTCGATTATTCTGGAAATAGCTCTTCGCCCAGGCGTCACCGATCCCGTTGCCGAGCAAATTGTGCGCGCGGCACACGAGCTGGGTTTGCACGGAGTCCACCGCGCCGCCACAGGCCAGCGTTTTCTTTTGCACTTCACCACATCCGATTCCATCCGTTTATCCGCTTCCCTATCCGCTGCCCTCTTAGCCAACAACGTCATTCAACACTGGACCATCGGCGAGATCACGCCATCCTTCCCACAGGAAATTGAATCCAGCGGCACAGTGGAAGAAATAGCCATTCGCAAATTATCTGATAACGAATTACTGGCTCTTTCCAAAGAACGCCGCGCCGCACTGGACATTGCCGAGATGCAGGCGATTCAAAATTATTTCATCAAAGAACAACGCGACCCAACAGATGTTGAGTTTGAAACCATCGCGCAAACATG
The DNA here is from genome assembly GCA_030824405.1 of Anaerolineales bacterium. GTDB lineage: Bacteria > Chloroflexota > Anaerolineae > Anaerolineales > Villigracilaceae > Villigracilis. The sequence continues at coordinate 9,582 of JAVBXV010000074.1, forward strand.
GAGCGAGCATTGCGTTCACAAGACGTTCAAGGCAAAAATAGAGATTAGAGATCAGAGAACAGAGGTCAATAAAACAGTTGACTCGCTTATCCGCACTTATCTCAAATCCGCAACGGACAAGATCAATGCGCCCTGGGTCATCTCTGCATTCGTAGACAATGCAGGCATTATTGATTTTGATGATGAGTTCGAAATTTCATTCAAAGCTGAAACACACAACCACCCGTCAGCGGTGGAGCCGTTCGGCGGTGCGAACACAGGCGTCGGCGGAGTCATACGCGATGTGCTTGGAGTCAGCGCCAAACCGATCGCCAATACAGATGTCCTCTGCTTTGGCCCGCAGGATCTTGATCCCGCTTCATTGCCTGAAGGCGTTTTGCATCCGCGCCGCATTCAATCGGGAGTGGTTGCAGGTGTGCAGGATTATGGCAACAAGATCGGTATTCCAACGGTCAACGGCGCGATCCTTTATGATGAAGGCTACACCGCCAACCCGTTGGTCTTTTGTGGATGCGTGGGCATTGCGCCCAAAGGATTGCATCGCAAAGATCCGCAGGTGGCAGACCGCGTGATCGTGCTCGGCGGTCGCACAGGCCGCGACGGGTTGCGCGGCGCAACGTTTTCGTCCATGACCATGGATGCGCAAACGGGCGAAGTCTCTGGCGCATCCGTTCAAATTGGCGACCCCATCACCGAAAAAGGATTGACCGATGTCATCGTCCGCGCGCGCGATCTGCGACTCTACAACGACATCACCGATTGCGGCGCGGGCGGCTTATCGTCTGCAGTTGGCGAAATGGCATCCACCATCGGCTGTGATGTAGATCTGACACAAGTGCGCCTGAAATATCCAGGCCTCGCTCCGTGGGAGATCTGGCTTTCCGAAGCGCAGGAGCGCATGGTGCTGGCCGTTGCGCCAGAAAAAATTTCCGCACTGCAAACGCTCTGCGATAC
>JAVBXV010000439.1 GCA_030824405.1 Anaerolineales bacterium
TCTCCCAACGGCGCGCGGACCAACGCCCCAAACGCAGGCGCGTTCAATTGATTCACACGGCAACCCGCGATAAAACCCGTTGTCCCTGATCGTAGTAAACGTCCAATTTCGATTTGTTGTGTCATTCTGCCATTCTCCTGTCCCCACCCGTCCTCCCCCAAATGCGACAGAAATACCGTCGCATTTGGGGGAGGTGCCCGCTAGGGCGGAGGGGGTTTTACGATATTATCTTCTCGTCCTGCCCTGTAAATCCTTTGCAGATTGTTTGTACGAGCCTTCATCCATCTCTTCGTCCTGATTGCGTATTTCCATGGACAATAGTTGCTCGATCTGTTGTTTCTCTTCATTCTTCACTACTGCTGTTTCGTGGGCGCGGTGCAATAAATACGGATACGGTCGGCTGCCCATCATGCGGCATTGCTCCACCAAAACCGCGTGGAGTAGATCCAGCTTGGCTTTATCGTCCACCACCCAGCGTGGAATTTCAACTCTTACAGGCCAGGGATGTCCCTCGGTGCCAACGTTTAGATAGAAGAAGTGCAATTCAAGCACGCCTTTATAACTTTTATCAGAACTGGATTGAATTTTGAAGATCGCTGAACGATGACCAGGTGGCAAGAGCGGATTTTTTGCTTCGCCAAAGAGCCAGCGGTCACTCACGCCGCGCAGGGGATGGAACTCGCGCAATTTTTGAAGTTGCTCATGATCTGCAGAGATGATCTCAAGCAGGCGAATGACAAGGTCTGCGGAGGGTTTGTCTACATAGCCTGCGGTGATCACATCTCTCGATTGCAAGCGGGAAAGGACAGCTTTATATTTTTCAACGTAATCCAAATAGGATTGGGTATCTTCGCCTTTTGCGCCCCATAATTCGATCGGTCCGTCGGTAAATGTAACCACGGGACCTTTAATTCCTTTGGATAATTCATCCAGCTTGGTGCGTTCGGCTACGTCTCGTTTGAGGGCTACCATGCCATCTGAAAGCGGAAAGCCGTTTGGCAAAAGGTCATCGCCGTAGAGCAGTTCGGTTTCTGTAAAAATTTCAGGCGCTTCGCCAGAGTTCAATTTCATGATGATCGCGCCCACGTTGACCACGGAATATTGGATCGCCGCATGTCTGTCTGGGTTGATCTGTGAACCGTCAGCGGCGATCAAGGTGGCTTGGATAACAGAATCAGGTGGGGGGTAGGAGGAAGCGAGCGTCTCATTAAGTGGGAGAGCGCAGCGGATGTTGGCATCTGCCTGTTTGGCGGCGCCCACTTTGGAGCGCAGGAAATCCAATTCTGATGAGTTTTCAGCAAGCAGTTTGCGCGCCAGAACACGGCGTTCGTCGAGGGTCTTTTTCCGCTCGCGTGCGCCTGCGCCGATCTCTTTGATACGAGTGTAGACTTGTTGATAGTCGATTGGCATCAAATTTCCTTAGAACATTTGTGCAAAATTTTACCCCAAAGGGTGTAGAATTGTAAGGAACTTTTTTGAAAATGGGGCGTCTTTAGAGAAACATACAAAGGAGAAAAAAACATGCGTACCAAATTTTTTGTTTTTGCAGTTCTGGCTTTGGCCCTCGTTTTGAGCGCCTGCGGCCCCACCACGATCAATCAGGAGGCCCAACCCGCCATCCGTACTTTAAGTGTGAACGGGGTCGGTCAGGTTTCCATCACACCTGATATTGCCTACATCTATATTGGTGTTCATAGCGAAGGCGCAACCGCGTCTGAAGCTGTGGATGAAAATAAAGTGCAGACCTCTGCCGTGATCAAGGCGATCAAAGATGCGGGTGTGGACGAGAAGGATATCAACACCACCAACTTTAGCATTTGGCCTTCCCAGCAGTACAGCCCCGAAGGCACCATCACTGGCACGATCTACATGGTCGATAACACTGTCTATGTGGTTGTGCGCGATCTCGCCAGCCTCGGTGACCTGCTCGATTCAACCATCAGCGCTGGCGCGAACACCATCAACAGCATTCAGTTCGATATTGCAGATGACTCTGCCGCTGTGAAGGAAGCCCGTGTGAAGGCCGTGGAAGATGCCAAGGTGCAGGCACAGGAACTCGCTGACGCCGCTGGTATTGAGCTCGGTGAAATTCAGAACATCAGCTTCTACGATAACAGCCCATACCCAGTCTATGAAGGCAAGGGCGGCGGCGGTGGATACGATGCAGCAGCTTCTGTACCGATCCAGCCTGGGCAGTTGAGCATCTCAGTCTCTGTCAGCATCAACTACGGGATCAAGTAACTCGCTTCACCCTTAACCGTAAACCTGTTCCTCTTTCGAGGGGCAGGTTTTTTGTTTTTATTTTTTCTTGTTGATTGCTTATTTAATGAACTTTCCCCACTTCCAAATTTGACCCGCCCCAGCGCCCGCAATAAGCGCGTATGGGATCTGCATGATCAAAAAATAACGCTGCCAGGGTAATGGAACCGTGGCGAATAATAAAATACCAGATGTAATCAACATGGAATAGATCAGCAGGCTTTCCGCATTGAATTGCCTTAGTAACGCCCATACCCCAATAATAGCTAGAACTGCAACGAAGCCATCCGCTAACAGTGACCCAGTGCGCCCGCTGATGGGAGAATTTTCATAGGCTGTGATTTGTTCGTGGATAGGCGGCACATCGAAACTGGGAGATTCCATGTACATCACCCTGGAAGTTAATGTGGTTTCCAAAAGAAATGTTAGCTTGTTCCTTGCGGAGTCAAGATAGAAAAGATTGTTGTCTTTATATCCCGCGACCTGACCTTTAAGGATAGATTCGCGTGCTTCGATCATGCTAGTAACTGGGGTTGGAAATTTGACCCATAATGTTGGAGCTAGAATACTCATGCCAATGATCAACGCGAACCCTGCCAGTGCCAATGGTTTTGCCGCTCGGTCGACCTTCCATACTGGCAATTGAAAAAGTATGGTTGCCAAACCGATCAGCACGAGCACGTTTTCCCACCAGCCCCAAAAGACAGGCATAAAAGCCAGAAAAAATGCAACTGCGAGGATGGTTGCTGTGCCAAGATAAAGGATATTTGTTAGGACGGTTTGAATTGTCTCTTTTTTCCAGGCGGGAAGCAGGGCAAGCGCGAGATATACTGCGATTAGCATGAGGGCAGTATCCTGTTTGGCAGCAAGCGTAATGCCACTGAAAATGCCCAACAATACATATAAATATCTGCGCAATTTCATGCTCTGAAAATCCTTGAGAACATGAGTGGCAATATATATCGTCAGGATCAGGAAAAAAAATTTCGGTCCTTCCTGCATGGCCCGACGGATGTTCACTAAAATGTCGCCATGTGTGGCAAGTACCAAAGTCGCTGCCCAGGCAGCCAGCCGAGACGAGAAGAGCAGGCGGGCGGTGATGAAAAATAATACAATGCTCAAAGCCCCCAGCAGAGCGGAACAGGCACGTGCCAAACGCAAGACTTGGGCAGATGGCATGTTCCCCTGTGCTATGTTCTCGTCCCATGAAGCACCCCACATCCATCTATCGAGTGAATCTTCAATATTGGTGATGTCTCGTGCGAGACCTACCGAGAACACCTGTATTGAGCCGATGGACAGTCTTGTATATTGCTTGGAACTTCCCTCTGGGTTGAAAAGTACAAGTCCTGGATCGCCTTGTTTCACAATTTTGTCGTAATCTTCACTCATCAAAATGAACGTCGCCTCATCGCCATGAAATGGGACCAGGTCTATTCCAGCCAGAACATACACAGTTAGAAGCAATAAGAGTACTATATCCAGCCAGATGAAATGCTTGTTTGGCCTGGCATGGATTTTTTGTGACATTTCCTGTATTATCGACATGTCGCAATTATATCTGAACGAACGTAAATACTATCAAGGAGTCATTCATGTTAAGAGTTGGATACATTGGCCTCGGATTGATGGGCAAATCGATTGCGCGCAATCTTCTCAAAGCGGGTTTCCCTGTGGTGGTGCATAACCGTTCCCGTGCCGCCGTGGACGAGCTTGTGGCGGAAGGTGCTGTATACGCATCCACGCCTGCGGTGGTGGCGGCACAGGTGGATGTGGTATTCACCAACCTGCCAGATACCCCAGATGTGGAAAAAGTTGTTCTTGGCGAAAGAGGGATCATGGATGGCGCGCATAACGGGCTGATCTTTGTGGATAACTCCACTATCAAACCCGCATCCGCGCGCATGCTCGCAGAGAAGTTAAAAGAAAAAGGTGTCTTCTCGCTGGATGCTCCTGTCTCGGGTGGTGACATTGGCGCGAAGAATGCCACACTCACCATCATGGTCGGCGGCGAAGCGGAAGCGTTGGAAAAAGTAATGCCAGTCTTTCAGGCCATGGGCAAGACCATCACCCACGTGGGTGATGCAGGTGCGGGGCAGGTTGCCAAAGCCGCAAACCAGATCATGGTCGCCGCGCAGATGGTGGCCATGGGTGAGTTGTTGGTCTTCTCGAAGAAGGCAGGCGTAGACCCGCGCAAAGTTGTCGATGCGATCAAGGCAGGCGCCGCACAATGCTGGGCGTTGGATATCAAACCGCCGCGTTTATTCGATGGCAATCGCGCGCCTGGATTTAAATCCTACATGCAGCTCAAAGACATGAACATTGTTTTGGATACAGCCAAAGAATATGGCGTGCCCATTGCGGCCACCGAAGAAAATACAAAGTTCTACCAAATGATGATCGACATGGGCATGGGTGAGTTGGATAACTCTGCGGTGGTCGGCGTGATCGAAAAGTTGGCGGGCATTGGAATTTTGGATTAGATTTTATTGGGCGGGGAGACCCCGCCCCTACATCATATGAATATCAACGAACCTGTCCTTGATTTTGAATTGCCCGATCTGCATGGCAGGCTTCATCGTTTAAGCGATTATCGCGGCAGGATCGTCATTGTCAATTTTTGGTCGTGTGAATGTCCGCATTCGGAGCGAACGGATAAGGCGATCACGTCCATGTTTGTGCAGTGGTGTGATGATGTGGCGATGCTGTCGATTGTTTCGAATCGAAACGAATCTGCTGAGGATGTGAAAAATGCCGCTGAGGCACGCCGCCTGCCCACGGTCCTGTTGGATGCGAATTGCTCCGTCGCAGATGTGTTTGAAGCGCAAACCACTCCGCATGTTTTTGTGATCGACCGTGAGGGCATCTTGCGTTATCGCGGCTCGGTGGACGATGTCACATTTCGGCAAAGAATCCCCACCCGCTTCTTTCTGGACCTGGCAGTTGAGTCGCTGCTCGAAGGGCATTTGCCCACGCTGAATGAATCACCCGCGTACGGATGCGCCATTGTGCGCGAAATTTGATAGAATAAAACCGTGATCGATCATAAGCAACGTATTATTTTTCTGGATAAGATGCATCTCTTCAACGGGTTGAAGGAAGAGCAGCTCTCAGGCATCGCGCAAAAACTTGTTGAGCGGGAATTGGCTGCCGATCAGGTGATCTTTAAGATCAATGATAAACCTGACGGTTTTTACATGATCTATAAAGGCCGCGTAAAAGTAAGCCTTCCCCGTGAGAAAGGTGAGAATTTTCTTGCATGGCTTGCGCCTGGCGATTATTTCGGCGAAGAAGCCCTGTTTGAGAAGCGCAATCGTTCAGCAACCATCACGGCCATGGAAGATAGTGTCATCCTGTTCCTTTCGCGCGATGGGTTCGATGCCCTGCTTAAACAATATGAAAGATTAAAACCGAATTTCAAGGTGGCTATCAAAAGCCGCAGGCTGGCGCGCAAGACCAGGTTTAAGTGGCTCGGCCCGAAGGAAGTGATCTATTTTATTGCGCGCAGACATGTGCTGCGTTTGTATCAGGCTTTGGTTGCACCTGTGCTTTCCCTGTTTATTCCAGCGTTTCTATTTGTTTGGGGTGTACTGACCGCCGCAACCACTCCCTTTGCTGTGGGTGTGTTGGTTCTGGTGGGCGTGATCGGGTGGGCGATATGGAATGCGATTGATTGGAGCAATGACTATTACATTGTCACCAACCAGCGCGTGATCTGGCTGGAGAAGGTGATCGGTCTGTACGATAGCAGGCAGGAAGCGCCGTTGGGCACCATCCTTTCTGTGGGCGTTGAAACAGACATGGTTGGCCGCGCGCTTGATTTTGGCAATGTGGTTGTGCGAACCTTCGTGGGTAAACTTGAGTTTGATTATGTCGATCATCCTGTGCAGGCCGCAGATATGATCCGTGAATATTGGGAACGCACCAAGGCGATTACCAATATTTCCCAGCAGGAAGTGATGCGAAATACCATCCGCCAGAAACTGGGTCTGCCCGTGGACAAGAAACAATTGCCGCCGCTGCCTCCCGTGGTAACAGTGGATGAAGAGAAATTAGCGCAAACTCCTTTGTGGCTGCTGGCGCTTGCTGGTGTATTCAAATTGAGGCTTGAAGATGGCGGCACCATCACTTATCGCAAACATTGGGTTATCCTTCTGCAGCGGGCATGGAAACCAGTCGTGCTGTTTTTAGGCTCGTTGTTTTTGTTTTTTGCCCGTATTTGGTATCTGATCCAATCTACGGAGCAGGCATTTTTGGAAAAAAATGCCGAGGGTGCATACAGGCCTGATACGATCACTCTCACAATTCCTCTGATACTCATGGCCCCGCTCATGTTTTGGCTTTGGTATGAATATACGGATTGGAAGAATGACACCTTTATGGTGACCAATGATGAGATCTTTGATATTGACCGCAAGCCGTTTGGTCAGGAGGAACGCCGTGCGGCGCAGATCGAGAGCATTTTGAGCACCTCGTATAAACGGGATGGATTTATCGCTTATATTTTTAATTATGGCACCGTGAATATTTCCGTGGGCGGTACCCAATTGACCTTTGATAATGTGCTCGACCCCGCGGGTGTGCAGTCTGACATCAACCGCAGGCGTATGATGCGTATTGCCAAGAAAAATGAAGATGCAGGCAGCGCAGATCGTGACCGTTTTGCCACCTGGCTGGCGGCGTACCATCAAAATATTGCTGATTTTGATATCACAGCCAAGCCCGCTGTTCCTGGCCCTGTCAATGCGCAATCGCCTATTGACCAGAAAATGGCTGTCAATGTGGACGATGAAGACTTTGACGAAGGCATCGTGGATGATATGGACTTTGGCGGTTCAGATGACGGTGGTTTTGGCGGCGAGTCGTAATAGTACTGGCAGTGTGTGTTGTCTAAAATATAATGCATGATCTCTGATCTAAGAAATAGAGACCCATGAAAAAAATGAAAAACCTAAAAATATTTGAATAGGAAGATGAAAGAATGGCACTAAGAGACATTGTATTTTTGCCCGAACCCGTTTTACGCCGCAAGGCAAAACCTGTAACAAAATTTGATAAAGACCTTCAAACCCTGATCGACGATATGATCGAAACCATGCGTGAAGCCCCAGGGGTGGGACTCGCTGCACCGCAAGTTAATATTTCACAGCAGTTGGCGGTTGTGGAATATGCAGAAGATGAAGACGAGGAAGAGAACGAAGACGCGCCTCCCAAACCCAAGAAACTGTACGTGTTGATCAACCCCGAGATCGTCAAAGCATCTGACGAAAAAGTGATGGGCGTGGAAGGTTGTTTATCCATCCCTGGGTTGTTGGGCGAAGTGGAAAGACATGAGGCCATTCAAGTGAAGGCACTCAATCGCCATGGCAACCCTGTCAAATTAAAAGTGGACGGTTGGATGGCGCGCATCTTCCAGCACGAGATCGATCATCTGAATGGTGTATTATTCACAGACCACGCCACTCGCGTCTGGAAACCCAGCGAGGAAGAAAACGACGAAGTGGATCTGGATTAAAAATAAAGAGTCGAGGGGTAAAGCTTTCGACCTTTGACCCTCGACCAATAACCATGTATCTCAAACATCTCTCCCTCACCAACTTTCGCAGCCTCACCCGCCTGGACATCGACACTCCACGGCGGGCTGTTTTGCTTGTAGGGAGCAATGCGCAAGGCAAGACCAGCGTGCTGGAAGCCATTTATTTTCTGGCGGCCTTCACGTCTTTTCAAACGCATGTCGATCGCCAGATCGTCAACTTTCACGAAGCGAAGAATCCGCTGGCAGTTACCCGTCTCGTTGCCGATTATCAACGCGGCAAGACCAAGCATCATCTTGAAGCGCGTCTCATTCTTGAACCCACAGGCGTGAACGGACAGCGGCTGCGAAAAGAGATTTTGCTGGATGGCGTCAAACGGCACGCCAACGATGTCATCGGTCATTTCAACGCGGTCATCTTTGTGCCGCAAATGTCGCAGATCATCGAAGGCGGCCCCGATGAACGCCGCCGTTATCTCAACCTCGCGCTCGCGCAGACCGTCCCCGCGTATGCACGTGCGCTAAGTGAATACAGCCAGGCACTCACTCAGCGCAACGCATTGCTCAAGGCGTTGAATGAAAGAAACGGGGACTCGAATCAACTGCAAGTGTGGGATGATGCGCTGGTCAAATTCGGCGCGCAGATTATTTTGTGGCGAATTCAGGCTGTTCAGGAAATAGAACGATTCGCTTCGCGCGTTCATCACGAACTGACTCGCGGAACCGAGATCCTGCGCCTCGCCTATGAACCCGCCTATGATCCGCTGGTGAAGCCAGAGAAACAACTCGGCTTGAAATTAGATACCACCATTGACCGTTCCTCCATCGAATTGGACGAGATCCAAAGTGGATTTTTGGCACGCCTGAAACAGATCCGCAGTGAAGAAATTGCGCGCGGAGTCACCACCATTGGTCCGCATCGTGATGAGCTGCGCTTCGTCATCAACAAGGCAGACGTCAGCGATTACGGATCGCGTGGACAAATGCGCACCACCCTGCTCGCGTTGAAACTCGCCGAAGTGGAATGGATGAAGGAACGCACAGGCGAATGGCCAGTCATTTTGCTCGATGAAGTGATGGCCGAGTTGGATGTCAATCGTCGTGCAGACTTGCTAAAGTATGTAGGCAAAGGTGAACAGGTGCTGTTCACAACCACAGACTTGAATCCATTTGCACATGAATTTGTAAGTGAGGCTGAGGTTTGGGATGTGAACGGGGGAGTCGTACAGCCGAGAAAGTAAATATAAAACGCTCTGTCAGGGACAGAGCGTTTTATTTATAACGGCGTCTTTGCTGGAATTCCCGCCTTGCGCGGGTAATTCGCTGGCGTGGCGGCCACTTTATCGATTACCACAAGAAAACGATCATCGGCCACACCAGGTAAGTTGACGGGGACCAATTGCTTGAGTTTTCCGCCCAAAATTTTCATTGCCTTTTCAGCGGTCTGTGCTTCGGCGGGGCCACTTTCCCCTTTTTGCGCGAGGACGTGTCCGCCAATTTTTACCAGCGGCAAAAGGTATTCGCTGAGAATACTCATATGTGCCACGGCGCGTGCCACAGCCCAATCAAAACTTTCGCGGTATTCAGGCTTTTGACCAAAATCTTCCGCGCGGGCATGGACAATGTTGATATTTTCCAATCCCAATTTGCTGACGATATGCTGGCAGAACATGGCTTTCTTGCCCACTGATTCGACGAGAGTTACATGCATGCTGGGGTATATGATCTTGAGGGGAATGCCCGGGAACCCTGCACCAGTTCCAACGTCCACGAGGCGAAGCGGGGGAGCGGCTTTCCACGCCAGCACGCAGGAATATGAATCCAAAAAGTGTTTCACGCGGATCGACTCCGCATCTCGAATGGCGGTCAGGTTGAATTTCTGATTCCACTCGATCAATTCCTTTTCGTAGGTAATGAGCCCCATCATTTGCCTGGCTGTAAAGTTGACATTGAAAAGCGTGCGTGCGTCCGCGATTAATGAATCCATAAGTTGATTATATACCATTAGAAGTAGGCATCAGGGTGCGGCGCATTGGGATAAAAAAGTGAGGCCGTCATTTGACGGCCTCACTTTTTTATTTATCACTTGTTACTCTTTACTTCTTTTCTTCAGGAGTCTGTGCCTGTTCCTTCTTTTTACCGCCGCGCATTTTTCTGAAAAGGGCGCGCAGGCCAATGAAGATAAAGTAGAGCGGCACGCCGACGACGATCCAGACGGGCAGGGTGTAGATCACAAAGCGGATAATGAAATCGACAAAGCCCTGGAAGAAATAGATCAGATCCTGCACGGCTTCGAGCGCCACGCCTTTGGGTTCCCAGCCGCCGATCTCAAGCGGTTTGATGGTTGCTTCGGCGATGATGCGCACGGTGATGGCAGAGAGAGCAGAGGCTTCTTCGTAATATTTCATCTGGCCTTTGACCAACTCGATCTGCTCACGATAATAGACCAGTTGATTGAAGACATTCACCACGTCTTCGGTTTCTGTGGCATTCTTCATGATCTCTTCCAACTGCACTTCGGCAGCTTCGAGATTCTTGAGGCGTGATTTCAGGTCTACATATTCAGCGGTGACATCTGTGCCAGAGCGGTTCTCACTCTGCACTTCAACCACATCTTTTTTGATGAGGTTCAATGCTTCTTCGAGTTTTTCCGCAGGCACGCGGATGACGACGCTGCCTTCTGGTACTTCAACATAGTCACTGGTGTAGCTCTGGTACAAATTAGATG
>JAVBXV010000003.1 GCA_030824405.1 Anaerolineales bacterium
AGAGCGTTTTGGTTCTATACTTTCTAATAACCATACCGGTTGATACAAAAAATGTGGCGATGTTTGGTTTTTCAACATCTCGCATAATTTTAATAATTGGGATGATTGGGTTTATATTTCTTGTTTCAATATTATCTTTTAACGTCAAGCGGCTCGCCACAAAGGTGGATAGGTTTTTATTAAATCCCAGGGCACAAATTGTTCAAGTATGGTTTGTGGCGCTTGTTTTACTGGGAGGCATTTTGTTTCTGTGTACCCCAGATCAACGGTTGGGGGAGGCGTTGTATCAACGACTTCTTCCTTTGGTGGGCTTATCAATCGCCCTGGCGCTGCAAGTACTTGTCGGTCAGTTTCTCTGGACGGGCAATAAATTAAACTTTTCTTTTATTAAAGGAAATGTTAATGAATTAAAAATATACGGTTTTGTTCTTTCGATTTTTCTTTTCATATGGCTCATGATCGCCTGGAGCGGCATAGGGATTAAACGTGGCCCCAGTGGATGGCTTTCACCGGGTACCCCTGTGCTGCCTCAACAATTATTTTTGTGTGTTTTAATCGGCCTCTTTTTTTTTATTTTTCGTTCACGTTTTGATAAATATACAAAAGGTGGTTTTTTGCCCGCCGTTACGATTTGGTTGGTGGCAAGTGTCGTATGGTGGTCGGAACCTCTTGTACGTCAGAGCTATTTTAATCCAACACCAACCCCACCTAATTTTGAATATTATCCCTATTCAGATGCTTTTCATTATGACTGGTTTGCTCAAAACTTGTTGATTGGCAACAGTAGGAATATTGGGTTGACTCATCGGCCTTTATATTCGATCTTGTTGGCTTTGTTACATTTCATGGTCGGGGCCGGACTAAAAAATGTCATTTTTATGCAGGTTATTATTCTGGCTGCGATTCCTGCATTGGTGTACTTGCTTGTTTCGCGTCTTGGCAATCGCCCTGCCGGTGTTATTGCAGCATTGATACTTATAGCTCGCGAAAGGAATTCGATCGCACTGACAAACATAATTGAAGTTTCGCATGTCAAGCTGATTATGTCTGACGTGTCAACAATGTTGACAATGGTGCTATTCATTTATTTTTTTGTGAGATGGTTTCAAGAAAGGGAGGATAAATATGTATTTGGAGTGTTTGCAGGTGCGAGTCTTGGATTGTCTATTTTTATCCGGGGTCAGGCGCAATTGCTTGTTCCGATTGCTCTGGCGGGCATCATTCTGATCGAAAAATTTAAATGGAGATCGATTCTTCAAAAGGCTGCTGTTTTTTTGTTGGGTGCGGCAGTTGTGGTAGTTCCTTGGGTTTGGAGGAACTACCAATTGACTGGCCGTGTGCTTGTTGAGTATCTGGATTTTTATACTACTCTCATTGCGAGTACATACTCATCCACGCCGGATGATAGTATGTTGCGGCTTGGCGAGAGCGGAGAACAATATCGAGATCGCGTGAAAGGCCAGGTGATTAATTACATTGTAGATCATCCGGTTGAGGTGTCTTATTTTTACACTTCATATTTCTTGCATAACGAAATCACTTCCTTGACATATCTTCCCATGTCACCTCGCTTTTACACGATATATCAATATGTGGATACGGTGGGCTTTTGGGACTCGCCATATTTAAGTGATGTTCCTATTGCTTATTTGCCATCCCTGTTCCTGATTATATGTTTGGTCGCTCTTGGCATTAGCGTTGTATTTAAGCGCTTTGGTTTGATTGGCATCATGCCGCTTCTTTTTCATTTGGGATACAGTTTTAGTTCGGTCCCGGTACGACAATCTGGATGGCGCTTCATTCTCCCAGTGGATTGGGTCGTTGTGCTTTATTTTTGCATTGGGCTGACGGAGTTCGGGCTTTTATTGTATTCTTTAATCTCCAAGAAGAGTTTCTTGCTCGCTGTAAATCCAGTGATGCCAGAAAATGCGCGCCCTGTCTCATGGCGTGGGACAAGAACTGCGCTGGCATGTTTTGCTTTAATGGGCATTGCTATTCCTTTGATCGAATGGAGTATTCCAGAACGTTACCCCGCCTTGCCAAACGATGCGTTGATTCAACATCAACTGCCTAATGGACTGGTGCTGGAAAGCGGCGAAAAAATTTCCACGCTTGATTTGGAGAATTTCGTTACAACAGAAGCAGGTGCAACGGTCCTGTATGGACGCGCTCTTTATCCATCCTATTATGAGCAGGGAGAGTCTTGGGGCGACTCCAATGCGCAGCTGCTTGAAGCCAGTCAATATACTCGCTTACAATTTAGCATGATCGGCGGTGGCAGTAATAGTGCGTTTGTGCTCATTCCTTTGCAGGAACCGCCGCAGTATTTTCCCCATGCTTCGGATGTGTTTGTGGTTGGCTGCTCGCAGGATGCAAGTGTGCGCGCATTGATCACTGTGGTAAATGGTCGTGTGCTTGTTGCTGCGCCCTGGTATGGCTTAACTTGTTCTGTGACGGAGTGAAAATGTTGACGAAGTTTTCTGAATTCTTTGAACGACATCAAAAACTTATTCCATTGATCTTGTTTGTTTTATTTCTGGCGGTGTCGATCCCTGGTGTGAATTGGGGAGTGCCTGCGCTTTGGAATCCTGATGAGTTGGTTTGGCGTGCGGACAAGGCATTGGGAGGCGAACTTGTCTTTGATGAAACAGAGCCTGATTTTAATTATCCGTCTCTTCCTAAATATATAATGTTTGGAATTGGGAAGGTTGTGTATGCGCTTGGATATTCCCGCGCCGAATTTATTATTGCGGCGCGTGTTTTTTCTGGCTTGCTGGGCGCAAGCGTGGCAGTGTTTGTTTATCATCTGGCGTGTATGACGGGAGCGAAAGCATCCACTTCTGCGCTGGCTGGTTTGCTTTATATTTCTGCTGGCGTGGCTGCTGCAAATGGACGTTTTGCACACAATGATCTTTATATGCAGTTCTTCGCCGTTGTGTGTGTTACCTTTGCAATCAAGTATCGATTGACCATGGCAAGGTATTGGCTGTATGCCTCCTTTTTTTCAGCGGGGTTGGCGGCTTCCAGTAAATATACGGGTGGTAGTTTATTGCTTGTGCCTTTATTTGTTTGGGCGGTAATGAATTGGAGTGAACTGAAGAAAAACTGGCTGCAATCATTTGAAACATTGTTTATCAGCACTGTGCTGTGCTTCGGCGGATATGCATTCGGCACCCCCAAGGCGCTGTTGTGGATGGTTTATTATTTTAAGCGTGTGATTCCTGCGCTTCAAAATTATCCGTTGTACGGCAGGGATTTTGGAAGTGAGATCGGGTTGTATGGTCAGTGGGCTGTTTTTGAACAGGCAGTCGGAACATTTATGTATTACCTTTTTGTAATATGTGTTTTATGGTTTTTGGGCAGGCTAATTTTGTATGAAAGTGGAAAAGTTTTTATGCAGGAAAAACAGGCGCAGATAATCCTTATCCTGCTTGTGACCGTGCTTGTTTTTGACCTGCCATTTCTGGTTTCTGTTAACTATATTCCGCGTTACTTTATTCCGTTTGTGCCGTTCCTGTCCATTCTTGGAGCTATTTTTATCAGTGAACTTTATGAGTTGGCAAAAAGGCGAAACTGGGGGGGGGCACATGCAGGCATGACGATTCTCCTTTTTGCAGGGATTGCTTACTCTCTTTTGAGATTGGTCAGCACAGCTTTATTGTTCGTGAATGATGCCCGCATGCCCGCCAGTGAATTCATTGCTGGGCTGCCAGGCGAGAATAAGACAATAGAATACACTTTGTATCCGCCGATCGTAAACAAACCCCAGTTCTTGAAGGCGCGTAATTACCCGATATATTTTCTGAAATATCCAGATGATGTTATACCTACAGGGGGGAGATTTGAATACAATCAAGGCGAACTAGGGCTTCTGGATCGCGACGTGGATTACCTTGTCATTGATACGTTTACATATTTAAGACTTAACAATAATGCTATTTGTGAAACAAACCCTGTGGAATGTGATTTTTTCAAAAGATTACTCGAAGGAGAAATATCTTCATTTCGTTTGATTGAGGAATTCACTTATTCCCTACCGCCATACCTGCCTGAGATCTCGATTTCAGCGGTTAATCCTGAAATACGTATTTATGAACGGGTTCGCTAATAATAAAAAAGACGCCACCAATTTTGGTGGCGTCTTTTTTATTTGATGAAATTCCCAACTTCGTATACCGCGCCCGCGATTGGTGGGGTGCTTTTCATTTTAAGTACGTGTCCCTTTGAGAAGACTTTATGTGCAGCCTGCGCTATTTCCTTTTCAGTGGAGAAATGTTCATTGCGAATATTGTGCCCAAGGATGCGGAACATGAGTACCATGAAAGGTTTTTCGACGGGGGTTCCATACACCATCTGTCCACCGGGTTTTAGTACGCGCTTCACCTCTGCGAAGGCCTGTTCCAATTCAAAGGGTTTTAGATGCTCCAATATGCTGACCATCAAGACCGTATCGAAGAAATTGTCCTGATAGGGCATGTTTACCACATCGCCTTTTTTTAGAAATAATGGGATATTCATCGGCTCGAAAACAGACTTGATTGCGTGAATATCAGCCGTGAGGTCAATACCGTGGATTTCCTTGTACATGTCATGTAAATTAGGAAAGGCGAGCCCTGTTCCAAATCCAACTTCGAGTATGCGTTCGCCACCAATACATTCACCCAGAGCCAGTTCCACGCGACGTCTGTACATAGGGCCAAATACAGGCCAGTAATAGTATTTGATCGGGTCGTATTGATTTACCCCTTTATATTGTGAAGCCGATAGTAATTTTAGTTTTGGTGTCATAAAATCCTTTTTTGTGAACCGAATGCTAGTTATGTTCGAGATTCGCGCTTCTATACCTTGAGCGAATCTTTTTAATATGGCGACATGATTTTACCTGAATAATAAATTTGGTGTCTTCTGGCTTTCTTGTTAGAATAACGGGATGCTCCAGTTGAAACCGTTCATTCTGGGCGCCAGTTTTCTTTTATGGAGTGTATATGCCTGGTTCTTCAGACCCGCTCAACCGCCAAAAATGGATTGCTCTGTTCGGGCTGTGGATTTTGCACGGCGTTTTTACTCTTTGGCAGGATGTTAATATCTTTATAGATGGGCAGCAATTATCCTTTCCACACCTTGTGATGGGCGGTTTTCTGTTATTTTGGCTTATCCTCAATATCGTTTTGACGATTTCCGCGTTTCGGGGATATTCATGGTGGTTGAAAACTTTAGCGTGGTTGGGCAAGCCCCATGTACGTGACGTCCTCTTTGGAACAACATTATTTATAGTTTTGTGTAGAGTTGGCGCTGCTCTTTTTAGAGGGTTATTATCTGGGCCGTCCATGGATCGTTATGGCGTTTATATGGACCGCCTGTCCCCACTGTTTGATTTGCTGACTTTTGTCTCTTTTGAAATTATCTTGTTGGTCGTGTTTTATGGCTTTAAGAGCAACTCGATCGAAAAAAATACCATTCGTCAGTTTTCCTTCAAAATGTTGATCGTGCTGGCCGTGCTAGGGCTGATAGCATCTGTTATTTCCATGACTGGCTTGGGGATAGTCCCTGGGTATAAAGGGGATTGGTCTCGCGGGTTACCTGCTGTACCTCTGCTGGAATGGCAGATTATCCTGGCATGTGTATTCTGTATTGTCATGGTGTTTTTTGAATCCAAAGAAAGTTTTTTTAAGTTCCCGCATTTGGATGTATGGATCGGTATTTTTGTCTGGCTGTTTACGGTATTTGTGTGGCTAAGCCAGCCTGTGATTCCAAACGCATCTGCGCTGAAGCCTCATGAGCCGAACTTTGAGGTCTATCCATTTATTGATTCGCAAACGTATGATGTTTTTTCGCAATCTGTTCTGGTTGGTGAGGGATTTGGCGGCGCTAAAATTCCCCAGCGCCCGCTATATATTGTGTTTTTGACACTGGCGCATGTTTTGGTTGGACAGAATTATGATGACGTCATTGCGTTTCAAACGTTATTTTTTGCGTTTTTTCCTGTATTACTTTATTTTTTCGGAAAGCAGTTTTTTGGACGGCCCGTGGGTGTTTCCATCGCCCTTCTGGCAATACTCCGAGATTACACATCCAATTATGTATCCCCCTTTACGGGTAATCTAAGTTATTCGAAACTTTATCTTTCCGAGATTCCCACAGCGATCTTTCTGCTTCTGTTCTTAATTGCAGCGATGCGTTGGATCAAGACAGGCCTTCCCGTTTTCTCAGGATTTTTATTGGGTGGAATTCTGGGGATGGCAATGTTAATCCGTACGCAGGTCATTGTTGCGGTTCCAGTGATTATTCTGTTTGCTTTGCTTGCGGAACCGAAACGGTTTACAGCGCTGTTGAAAAGCATGGCAGTGATGTTCGTGACCATTGTGCTGGTGGTGAGTCCGTGGCTTTGGCGAAACTGGCATTTGACTGGCGCCATCATTTTTGACAGCCCCGAATCTCAGACGGCAAACCTTGCTTTGCGATACAGCAGATTAAATGGAATCGAACCTGATATCCAACCGCTCCCCGGAGAATCCAGTTTTGACTATAGTGATCGTCTGAAGAAGACCGCCGTGGATGCGATTTTGGCGAATCCGCAGGGTGCGTTTATGGGGGTTGCTAATTTTTTCCTAAACCATGGCGTTAATAACATCTTGTTATTTCCATTACGCAATGACCTGGTTAGCGCCAGTGAACTTTCGACTCCAGAGAATGCCTTTTGGGAGAGCTGGGCGGGTACACCTACAGGTTCCCAAACCTTGTTGCTGATTTTCTACACACTTCTTTTTGGACTTGGTGTGAGTGTTGCCTGGTATCGAAATGGTTGGCTCGGACTTTTGCCATTAGGCCTCAACCTTGCCTATAATTTGTGGACTTCACTGGCCTTGCTCTCTGGCCAGAGATTTATGTTGACCATGGATTGGTCTGTTTATTTGTATTACATGATCGGCTTGTTCGCTTTATTGAGCGGTTTGATGTTTGCCTTTGAAAGAGGGCGCCCTGTTATAAGTAGATGGCTTGAAGTAAATAAGTTTTCAGCAGACCAGCCTGCTCTTGAAAAAAAATGGCGGCATTATATGCTGGCGGGTTTCTTGTTCCTTGGGGTGGGCGCATCTTTGCCGTTGAGCGAACGAGTGTTCCCAGAAAGATATCCTGTTGTTTCTCAGGATGATATGTTTACGCATCTGAAAAATTCTTCTGCCAATCGATCTGACGTGGATTTTACATGTTTGCAAAAACTTTACGCAGAGGACGTACTCCTCTTCAGGCAGGGCAGGGCAATTTATCCCCGTTATTACATGGCTGGGGACGGTGAATCCTTTACGGACGCTGTCGGATATAAGACCGTGGATGAAGGCAGGCTTGTGTTTGATACGGTTGGACAGATCAATGGGCGGGTGATCGTTCCAATGTCTCAGGCGCCTGAGTTTTTCCCAAATGCTTCTGATGTTGTTGTAGTGTTCAATCGTAACGATCGGGGACAGGTGTGGTTTGTTCTCGTTGAAGACAAGGGCGTTGCTAAATTCTATACTTCAGATTTTTTTGACCTTTCAGCGTGTCAATAAAGAGAATATAAAAACACCGCCATGCAGTTGAGCATGGCGGTGTTTTTATATGGGTTAGACAAATTTTATTCTGCGTGCTGCGAATGCGACCATTCTAAGCAGCAACAGACCATGCTTCCAGCGCGAGATGTTGGTTGTGCCATAGGTGCGGTCACGGTAGCGGATGGGGAGGTCTACAATCTTGCGGTTGAGTTTTGCGGCGCCAAAGATCAAGTCGAAATCTCCGAAGGGGTCAAAGTCTCCAAAGTAGACGCGGTTTGCGGCGATCTTTTCATAGTCTTCACGCCACATTACTTTGGTTCCGCAAAGCGTATCTTTGACGGGTTGTCCCAGCATCCATGAAAATGTCAGGCTGAATAATTTGTTGCCAATGAAATTCAATGTGCGCATGGCTTCTTTTTCCATGGGGTAGACGAGGCGTACGCCATTGATGAATTCGCCTTTGCCTGAGGCAATGGCGTCATAGAAGCGGGGCAGGTCTTCGGGCGGGACGGTTAAGTCTGCATCGAGGATCATCAGGATGTCGCCAGATGCTTTCTCGAAGCCGAGTCGAATAGCGTCAGCTTTGCCGATGCCTGGTTGTCGAAAGAGCAGGCTTGGGGTGTCGGGGTGAAGCGGCATTTCCTTTTCAATGGCTTCGTAGGTGTTGTCGCGTGAGTGTCCCTCTACGAAGATGAGCTCGGTCTTTGATCCCATTTTGGGCAGGCGTTCAAAAATATTCTTTATATTGCCTGCTTCGTTGCGCGCAGCAACCACAACAGAGACGCTGGGTTTTTCAGCGGGCTGTGCCGCAGGGCGGGCAATGACGAAATTGGATAGGCCGAAGCCGCGGAAGGGCCAGAGTTTGACAAGAATGCGGTCTGCAAACCCGCCAAGGGGCAGGGGCCAGAGAACTTCGCGCATGATGCGGATGCTTTCAAAGCCTGCAAGGAGCAGCATGTTGTTTACATCTTCGGGGGTGAGCCAGTTTTGGGTGCGTAATGGCGCGGCGAGGTTGAGGCTTTGTGCAATGGCAAGCGGTAACTGCCAGAGATGGCTGTAAAAATTAAGAATGATGCGTGTGTGCGGGGTGCAGAATTTCCTGACCTGTTCAAACGCCCGCTGTACATCCCAGAGATCGTTGATGGTGTCTGAGAAAATGATGACGTCAAATTCACCTTCGAGTTCAGAAAGATCGTGGGCATCAAGCTGGTGATATTGAATGTTGGGGTTGCGCTGTTTGGCGCGCGCGATCATCTCGGGAGAGAAGTCGATGCCGACGCCCTGGGATGGTTGTAGGTGAGCGATCAAGCTGCCCATGCCGCATCCAATTTCAAGGATGCGTTGATTTGGATTAACAAGGAATTGGTAGATTTGGTTTAATCTGCGATGGTACCATCTGCCAAGTCCGCGCCAGGTATCGCGTTTTTTTGCGATTTTGTCCCAGTGGGTGACATGGGTTTGCTGATAGATTTGTCCTGCTTCGTCGAAAAGTGGATTCTTATTCATGGCAGGGTGATTTTACCTGAATATTTTATCAGGGCGCATATTTTTGGGAAGGTGGTTTTACCGCCTCAAATTTGGGTTATAATTCAGTCACTGAATTATGGAATTAAAAAATCAATGGAATCAACAAACGACGAACTCCGCGAACTCTCCCTGCTTGAACAGATCGAGAGCGACCCCGATGTAAATCAATCCGCGCTGGCTACCCAATTGGGGGTGGCGGTTGGCACGGTCAATTGGCATTTAAAACGGCTCATTGCAAAAGGCGCAGTCAAGGTCTCACGCGCCGAGCGTAAGAAGCTTCGTTACATCATCACCCCCGAAGGTCTCGCCTTACGCGCCCGCCTCGCAGTAGATTATGTGGAGCGTTCTTTCTCTGTCTACCGCCGCACTCGTCAGCGCGTGAAGGATCATGTTAAGGAGATTCGGAGAGCAGGGTATACTACCGTTCATATTTATGGCTCTGGCGATGTGGCTGATATTTGTAGATTAACCTGCATTGAACAGGGTATTCAGATTGTTAATCAAACAGATGTACCCACGTTGTACGTGGAAGGATTTAAAGTACACTTAAGATTGGAGAATAAAAATGACTGATAAACATGTACTGATTACTGGTGGGGCTGGGTGTATTGGCTCCTTATTAGTCTCGGAACTTTTGCGTAAAAATTATCGCGTTACCGTACTTGATAATTTACTTTTTGGCGGCGAGTCCTTGCTTGGTTTTTTGCGCCATCCCAATTTTCACTTTTTCAAAGCAGATGTAACTCAATCACGCGCCGTAAAGAACGCCCTGAAAGATGGTTGGCAAAAACCCGATGCAGTTGTTCATCTTGCTGCGCTGGTTGGTTTTCCTTTCTGTCAGGCGGTTGGAAGGCAGTCTGCGTGGTTGAATAATGTGGAAGCTACAAAAAAAGTCTATTCACAGGCTGTAGATTTAGGCGTGGAGAGATTCGTGTTTACCTCCACGTGTAATGTGTATGGGTATTCCCCTGATGGCATGCTTATAACAGAAACATTACCTCTTAATCCTCAATCCCTATATGCCGAAACAAAAGTAAGTGCTGAAGAGTATTTGCTCGGACAAAAAGATTCTTCCTGCGCGCCTCTTATATTCCGTCTCGCGACTCTGTATGGGCTCTCTCCTCGTCCTCGTTTTGATTTGTTAGTTAATCAATTTGTCCTTGATGCACACAGTAAGCGCAGGTTGTGGATTTCTAAAAAAGGTAATTTACGCTCTTTTATACATGTGCATGATACAGTTGATGCAATTATTAGTGGATTGAATGTGTCTGATTTGTTGTTTCGTGGAGAGATATATAATCTTGGAACTCAAAATTACAAAAAATACAATGATAATCCTGAGATTGGAAATATAGAAATGATGGATCAAAAAATAGAAGATATTGATAATCTTGAAAATCTGTTAAAGAAATATTTCCAGGATGTCTATATCGAACCTCAAAAAGACCTTACTTTTGG